>JAXHVO010000032.1 GCA_034189135.1 Thermodesulfobacteriota bacterium
AAAATGGATTTGGTCGCAGAACAGTAATTTTAACACAATAATACCCCTTAAGGGGTTATCAGTATCGATGCCCTTATAGGGCTTTATGCAAGCCTCCGGCTGGGCCGGAGGTCATGACTTATATGGGATTAAATAATGATGAATGGGTAAGAAATGACACCGATGGCTGAGCAAAAAGTTCTATATACCAAAATAATAAAACTCGGACTTGACAAGGACAGGTGTTTAAGGGGAAAGATAAATCATGTTACTTCAATATGAGAGATTTTTGGGAAATACTTATTTTTTAATATCAGGCAATAGAAATTTATGAAAAATCGCTATCTCTGGAATCGCTATTTTTTTACTGCGCTACTCGTTCTTATTTCCGCATGCTGTTTGTCATCCTGCTCGAAAGAAGAAGATGATGATATTTCACTCATTCTGAGCGTCATCGAAAAAGCTGAGGTGCTGGCAGAAGAGCATGATACGGGAAAGCTGATGGAATTAACTACCAAAAATTTTACCGCTCAGGATGGGAAATTGAAACGCCAGCAGGTGAGAAAATTCCTCTGGCTGACCTTTAGAAGATATGGCAAGTTCAATTTGATTTTTCCCGAGCCCGCTGTTGAGATTTTGGAAAAAGAAAAATCTGCCACTGCAGTGGTGCATTTTCTGGTGGTTAAAAAAGAACAACCTGTTCCTGATTTGGAAAAACTATATAAGGACCCCGAACGCTGGCTTAAAGAAGTGGGTGAGCTTGCCGACCTGTACAGGCTCGGCATACATTTTAGGAAGAACGGAGATAACTGGTTGGTAACTGAGGCAAAAATTGAACCTTACCGGGGTTTTGGCTTCGATAATTAATTGCTTTTTAACCTATTTTTTTATCAAATACTCTTTGCTGCTTGGATATAGAAAAACCCATATTGGAGTAAAACTCTTTGGCGTCTTTCCTTTTGCTGTTGCTTCTTACCCGCAGCCTGGTAAGTTCGTTTTGCACCGTCCAGTTTTCAGCGGCTTTCAACAGCGCTTTTCCAATACCTTTCCGGCGAAATGATGCTGAAACCACAAAACCGCCTATTTCAGCAAATGATCCTGATTCAACTCTGTTAGCCACGTACACGTGAATCCAGCCGACTATTTTCCCACTCGACACCAAGGAGACATAAATGACATGATCCTGGGAATTCAACAGGGTACTGAGACGTTGTTGAATTTCAAACTCTGATGATGAATAACCAAGCTGTGCTGTCAATTCAGCTATAGCTGAAACATCATCCATTGTTGTCTGGCGGATTTCATACTGCACTTGATTCATAGTCTTTCAGTTTGAAGCATTACGCCTTACATTGGTCATCAGGCAGGCTAAAGGGAAGTGGCAAGGTCGACTGTATGATCCCTGCCAGGTGAATGGAATATATGCTGCTACATTTCCGACCGCTGCCTGGCTAAATCTGCCATATTGCGGGCCTGCCTGGCTGACTGCATTGCCCTTCTGCCATTTTCAGTTTCCGTTGAAGCAATGCTTTGCCAAATTTCCTCGGCTTCTTCGAAAGCGCTAATCGCGCTTTCCCATTGCTGACTTCTGGCATAAGAATTCCCCTGATTGAATTTCATTTTCGCCTGATTGTATATTTCGACAATCTTTAACTCTGCATCATAATTCTCCTGATTTTCCAGGGCTTTTCTAATTTTTGCAGCGTTGTTCCTGCAGATGGTTATGTTTCGTTTGGCGGAGCCTGCGATTTTGGGACAACGGCAGTTTTCCATTTCCGAAGCTTCCTGATACAATTCTTCTGCCTCTTCATATAGTTCGATGGCTTCTGCATATTCTTTTTGTTTTGAAGCAGCCATGGCAGCATTAAATATCCGGCCGGCTTCCTCCATCACATCATCGCAGCTGTCAGCAGAAACGGTTAAAGGCAGAGAAAAAACAATCAAACAAGCTGCCACCAAAACAACAAAATTTTTCTTAATGTTCATTCAGATCTCCTTTCACTGAACTCTCTTCGCAAAGCTCGGAATACGACAAAAAATGCTGTTAATTATTTGCCTTGCCCGCATAATTTTTTGATTAATTCTTTGGAAAAAGCTTTGACAGTCTCATTAATCACCCTGGTTGTTTCGTCCGTTCCAACTACTTTTGTAATTGACCCGGACCATAAAACAACCGCATCAGAAGCTCTTACACATCTTGCAGAAAAAGATACGGAAGATTTTTGGTAGATTAAAACAGCGTTTCCGCCGGATGCGTCTCCAACACTTCCGATTATAATGGCATCTATTCCAGCGATATTTGCCACCTCTGCAAGTTGGTTGGATTCCAACAGGCCGGATATAGTAAGATTTTTTTCTTTTAGAACGGCTTTCAACCTCGAGCGCTCAACCACAGTGACATTTGGTAAAGACATGAGATGACTTGTAAGCAGGTCGCCTATCATTTTCCCTGCGTCTGTTGCTGAACCTGACCCATAAAGCAAAGATGCAACTGTATCGCCTTTTTTATAGTCAAAATCCAGCACCGCGATATTCATCTGTTGCTTTTGGTAGTATTTTGGAGAAACAACAATATTAATGTGTTGCGAAGATGCACAGGCGCATAAAAACAGAATCACAGAAAGCACTGAAAATAATCTAGCTTTAAAAATTAATTGACTAATTTTCATTTTGCACCTCCGCTTATTATGAGAAACGATAAACCCAACTTGAAAATCGTCTATCATTCGTATGCAACCCGTTTTTGAAAAATTGGATAATTGAAACGAAAAGAATGAATGTGATCAAACTTGTTGTCAAAATGTAATGTTGACACCCACACACTGTTTGGTGATTTTATTTTAAAGGATAGCATAGCTCAAACACGTTAGAAACTTATAAATTAATGTGCCGCAACCCTAAGGGGCGAAATGACCTTGCAACCATCCGATAAGATATCTTTCAAACCCTTTATTGCTATATGGAACGAGTGATCGAAGCTTTTCTATAATAGCAATAAATGACTTGGGTTGCCCTCTTAAAAGACACTCAAGGATCTTTCCCGTCTGAGCTTGATATTCCAGTGAAGGGTCACCTTCTCTCCAAATTTCAGTAAAAAAGTTTGCAGCAACCTTAATATGAGATATCATATCGGCATCGGGTCCACCCAGTATTTCTGCAACTTTCGCGAATTTTCGCCCGCCTGGATCGTTTTTATCATTTGCAACCTTTAGTAGGACCACTGCATCGACCGAGATAAATCGAAAACCGCCATCTATCATGTCAATTATAGCCTCAACATATCCATCCGTCGTCAGCAGATTTTGTTTCTGTGCGGCCATGAGCACTGGCTGGAGCCAGGAACTTTTCAATCTGAACTCTTGTGCTCCAATCATGCGGTATGCATAATCTTCACAGAGTAAAAGTCTGTTTGATCCATCAGCTGCGAGAATAGTGTCACAAAAGTATCTGTCAAACACACCGGAAATCTTGCGTATTTGAGGGGATAACTCTCGTGTACCCTCGGCAGGCAGTATTTTGCAATGTTGATCAATCCAATCTATGTCATCATTAACCATTTTCAAAACGTCCTGAAGTTGTTCATCTGTGATCTCGTCGCGAAAATACTGCCCATCCCTCCAAGAGATATTCATGAAGGATTTGCCGATATGAGAAATTATGTCTTCTTTACGGAGCCGCAGAATATCCACTGAAGATTCGGTTATACCAATCGGGCCGCATATCGCTGAAACAGGGTTTTCAATACCTAACCTGCGGATGATGTGAAATGTAAGTATATCAACGACGCAACCATGACATTCATTGCGTTTAATCGCTTCCAAGGCTGCGTCTCTTTCCATCAAAGTACCGATACAAACACGGAATGCACGTCCAGCGTCATGCAGGCCGTGCCATGCCTCGATGATATTGCCCCCAAAGTTATTTGATATAAACTCGAGAGGAAGATTATTCTGCTCATATTGATCAAAGGCGGCCTGCATTGCGTCATGGCGGTCTTTAACGATAGTGAGGATGGGTTGCATAGGATCTTTTTTATCGATGGTTACTTTCTCGAATCCTTTAAACATGGGGAATTGACGTTCGAAACGTTCCATTGACTTGTGCAAGGCGTCCAACCATTTGTGTTTTATAGATACGATGCGCCATTCTTCGCGAGGTTCTTTGCGTTCATCAATAATAAATGTATCGTTAGCTCGGAGTCCAAGTGCTTTTCGAGCCACAGGATGATCCGGTGCTATGGCATGATTGTTGTATGTGCGAAGCTTTTCTTCCGGTTCGATCAAATATCTATCATTCTCACCTCTTTCGTTTTCAATAGTAAAAACAACATCCGGCCCGACTTTTGTTACTTCGAGATTTATTGTTTCTGCTCTGTTTGAAAGTAGTAACAAGCACGTGTATTGGAAATGAATCTTTGGGTCCTTGCGATTTTTGATGAATACTGCATATCCGAGCTTCAGGCTACGTTCTTCAAAGCCAAAATGATTAAGCCACCTGGCAAGGTATATGCGGTCAAGAGGTTTTCCATCAAGTCTTTCCACGTTTCCTTCAAGAAAGGCCCTTACGTCCGTTTCATCACCGCGACGCAGACGGACGTCAATCCATTTAAAACGCATAGAAAGATCTTCGGGACACATTTGAATATAATGATCCATCACTTTTTCAGCGGTGACATAATCACCACGGATCATGTGTACTGCTGACTGTATTCGCAGATACAAGGGTTTTTCTGCAATATCCTGAGGCAGTTTCTTTATTGCTTCATGCACCTGCCGACGTCGATCACTGTTGATCATGGCAGGCAGAAGCAGACGCAGGGCTGGCGTATCGCGAGTGAAATCAACCCAGCTATCAAGTACATCGACTACTTTATCATACCGTTGTTGTCTATCCAGTTCCTTAGCAACGACAAATCGATCATAGAATGAAGATGCATCGTTCAATAGTTTCATAGCTTGGGTCAATGTCTGCTCAGCTGCTGGGTCACCACACCTATGCTGGCAATGGGCAAGAAAAACAAGGACTTCGATTTTTCCCGGATATGCTTTTGCTAAGGCATTCGAACGATCCATTACGATATTCGGCTTATTTTCCTTTAAGTAGCTTTCAATTTTGATAAAAGAGGCTGATAATCTATGCTTTTCGTCGACATGGGGTTTAGACACATCGCTTAATACTTCGCGCGCCGCCTCTGGGTCAATCTTGACAAGTTGTTGCGCTATCATGACAGCGGTCTCCGGGTCTTTCCCGGCTTTTTCTTGTAGAAGTTTTAATGCCTTCTCCTCTTCATCCAATACCAAATGAATGGCAGCCCTCTCTCTGATAAGGTCAATGTCATCCGGTGTCTTTTCAAGTACTTCATCGAGTACTTTTGCCGCCGATTCGTGGTCACCTTGGGCACGGTATGCAACTGATAGGTTGTGGGGGAGACTTGTGTCATCAAATGCTTCCTCAGCACGCTTATGTTTTTCCCAAAGCGACTTAAGATGTTTAATAGCGGTGCGGAGTATGCCTGTATCAAAACCAACCGGCTGACATTGGCCCAACAATATCCAGCGTGATTCCATAATCTCATCAAGGTCTGCTTCAGCCGCGGCACGCTTTAACTCATCTACATCGGGGAAAAGAGAAAATGCCTCTCGTGCTGCTTTCCGCCATTCTGGCTGCTTCCGACGGCGAAAAAATGAGATGACTCCCATCCTGACGGCTGGTGTATCATGAATTTCTTTTGGGATGAGAATTAAGGGATCTGTTATCGAATCATCATTGAAATGAGCCTGGACAAGATAAGAGGCAGCATTTTCGTTCATAGGATCTTGGTGCAGCGCAGCTTCAGCAGCTTTAATAGCCTCCTCCATATTGCCCTTGATCAGATGGGAGAGTGTTAGATTGGCCATTCCAATTTTGTCAGTAGAATCATATTTTATAGCTGCCATAAAATCGTCGGCAGCGCCTTTCTCGTCTCCCATTTTCAACTTTGCCGCCCCGATGTTTGTGATCATCCGAAATCGGGCACGAGATGATGCTTTTCCCCAGCAACGTTTTTTTAATCTCTCTAGTAAATCAAGGGCTGTTCGGGCACGGTCATCCCTTATTAGATCACGATAGGTATCAATCTCATCATGCAAATAAATATCGATCGTTTCAGAGGCTTTTGTTGAAGTATCGCTGCTATTTTGGATAGCATATTTATTAAGCTCGAATAATTTGTCAAGCTTGTTCATAATAAAAACATGGTCTTTTTTTGAATCAGCAAAGTCGCTTAATAGCTTATCTGTGAATGGTGTGCTATCTGGAAGGAAAGCCTGTATCGCTGGGGCGTACTGACTAATTTGATTCTCAAGCTCACTCCACCCCCATACGGTAACATCCATAGGGTGGTTGGATTCTTTGTTTTCTTGAGTTATATTTCTAGCAACCTTTTGGATTTTGGTGTCGTCTGGGGCGGTAGTGACAAGAAAAAATTCCAAAATGGGAGGAGTGAAATTGCGTGCCTTCTCCACCTCTCTTCTAAGCTCATTCTCAGTGACTTTCTTTCCGAGATTACGGTCCTTCCCTTTACATTGAACGCCGACGTAGTGCCCACCCGAACCGCCTCGTCTTCCCCAAATATCAACACCATTTTGGGCTTGCCCATGACGCCCATTTAAAGCAGTGGCTGGATCGTCGAGAATACACTCGAAAAGCACCCTGCAATGGCGCTCAAAATCCTGCCAATTTTGGGGGGGTGGTATTGATACTGATGAATAGTCTGCCATTTTTCAATCCGAAGGGTGTTTAATAGGCTTCCGATATGTTATGCTGTCAGGATAACTCAAGTTACTGCTTTCACTTTACCATTTAGAGTATTTAATCATTAGATTTCTTCTTCAAGCATTGATATCGCTGGTTTCCACGAAGAATTATTTCTTTGATCTTCAATTTTCATATGAATTTGATGGCCCAGTTGAGCGAAATTGTCCTGCGCAGAAATTACGTGTGTATGTGCAATTTCTGTGCAGAACAATTTCCACCTCCGATGTCTAATTTCAGTGGAGTTCAACGGAAATGGGGGCATGATGTCTTATATGATTATTAAAAATATTAAATATGGAAAAAAAGCGATTTATGTCTATGAAAACAGCATAATATCTATTTTATTATGCAGATCATTTATAATTATAAATAAAATTAGGAGCCAAAGAGGTTCGCGCAGTTCGCAGTTGGATGAGATAGAGAACAGGTTCAGATTTAAAATAAATGTAAAATCTATAATAACCCAAAAAGATGTTAAACACAAGAAATAGTTCTTAAATTGTACCAAATTGCTTTGCGAAGACTAACTGTTTTACGGTTTAAGATCAATTTTGGCTGGCTAATCTTTTTTCTTAAAAGAAAGCAGATATTGGATAAAATCGGCTGCATTTTTTGCGGCGAAATGGATACCGGTGCGGGATGCAAATTCATGGTCTGCGGTAAAAACCGGTCCTCCTGCGATGATTTTTGTTTTTGACGGGAGGTTTTGGCTTATTTTTAAAATGTCTTCCTCTGAATCGAACTGGAGCACGGTTAATCCTAACAAATCAGGCTGATACTTGTTGCAGGTGCTGATGATTTTTTCCGGTGTCAGCAGAAGCCCGAGTTCAATGATTTCAACACCGGAAATCTCGGCAAACATGTTAATAATTTCGAGCCCATGCCCTAGGCCGTCGTCAATGGTTCCGGTCAGCATCAGCGGAGGCTGATCCCAAATCCCTAAAACACCTGTTTCAACTTTCCATTCATGCAAATCCGAAGCTGCGTTTTCAAGACCCGATCTGGAGGGTAAACCCGTTGATTGCCATTTTTTGGACAGTTTATCCAGTTTTTTCCCCAGCTGTTTTTGGTATTTAGAAATATCGTTCACTCTCTTTAGCTAAACGTCCTAATTCGCAAGTTCGATTATGTATTTGTTTGTATCGTTTCACCGCCCGGCTTGTCCCGCTGAGCGGGGCTTTGCTTGAGACGCAAAGATCGCAGAGTAAAATATTATTTCTTTTGCCGTTGAGAGGACGGCAAAAGAAAATCAATCAACGCTTGTTTTGTTACAACTACATGTTTTCATATCAAATTATATTTTTCTGTAGGAATGTATTCCTTATTGCTTTCGGCCTCTCAGCTGAAAACAATAAAAAAACGATTCTTTGCGTGCTTTGTTACTCTGCGGTAAAGTAAATCATTTTACTTGCTTGATTGCCATAGTCAGCGTTTTGATGGTTATTTTTCGAGATAGCTGATAATTTTCTTATCATTTAGCAGGGCGGTTACCGCTTTTGTTATTGCGCCGGCACCGGCATGATACCTTGCCTGCTGAGCAAACGGGGAGTGATTGATGTGGTTGCCTTCATACTCCTGAGTATATCCGTCTGCTACCTCTACTTTAAGCATCACGATACAACGGATTCCTGAAAACTCACTGTTAAGCTTTCCTGCGGTGATGGTTAATTTCAGTATTTTGTGGGCATCCTCGGTGACGTTGATGTTTCTTTTTTTCAGTTCGAATTTTAACAGGCCGGCTGCCTTTTCTGTCCACTCACCCAAATCCCCAATCCATTTGCTTCCCGCAATACTGTAAAATACAGTATTTTTTCCTTGATGCTGGGCGTTTATAATGTGAACCGAATCTTTGACGTTCATTTCCGGCACTAAATCGGGTTTGACCGGAAAAGGTTTTACACTGTATGAGTGCGAACATCCATATAACAACACGAACAGGATGAATGTGATAATTTTTTTCAATTGTGTGGATTTCATTTCAACCTCCTGGTATAAACGTTTTTGGGAGTATTCACCAACGATGCCGGGCTTGCTAAATGTTCCAACTGTCACTACCGCAGTCGCAATTTTTAGGACTCATCTTCTTTTCACTTTTTCCGTTGAAGCCTCGTTTAAAAGATCAACTTATATCTCAATCAGAGCCATCGCCTCACATGACGTCTGTATTTTGCATACTGTTCACCAAACATCCGTTCCATGTTTCTTTCTTCAGGCGGGATAATCATAAAGTTGGCTACCAGGAAAAGGAGAATCGGAAACAGGAATGCGGTCAACGATCCCAGCAACACTGCCAGCCCAACGAGCCAGATCACCATGGCCAAATACATCGGATTACGGCTAACACGGAACGGTCCGGATGTCGTTAGGGCAGACCGCTCTCCATGAAGCTGGTAGCTCGTTCCTGCGACCTGAAATGACTTGGCCGCCCAGGTTGCCAGCGCGAAACCGGAGACCAGCAGGATTATTCCAAGGTAGGTATAAGGCTTGGGGACTACGATTAATATAGGAAACAGAAAGTGAAAAATTATGGGAAGGGCGAGCAGAATTGCGATCTCCACAGTTCTGGCCACTGTCCGTTTATTTGTGGTTTTGTTCATTCTATTTTCCTTACCAGTACCTATCCACACTTGGATTGTCTGACGCCTGATGGATTAATTGTTGAATAGCAGGTCTAAGTCGTTACCAGCAGAATAGCCGGTGGTAATGACTTGATTATTAAATAGTTATGCTGTAAAGGTTCCAGCACGGCTTTATCGTCTCGCTGTTTGCAGTTTACCGGTCAAAACTTGGGCGTATAATTATGAACGAGCAAAATAAAACAAAAACTTCGGAGGCTGTCAAGACGGCTGTTTTTAATGCGTTTTCCAACGAGTTTCAGTCCGAAGCCATTGACACCTTGTCCAGATATGGAGTTGAAAAATACGAGCGAGACTCTGAGCGTGAGCAACTGGCCATAGTGAATCTCTGTGGCGGCGATATGGATAAATTAGGCGAATTGGTTGCACAGGCAAAAAAGGATTACAGAAACATAATATTTAACCATCCCTCCACGAACTACCACACCCCCGGAATAACAGTATTGCAGAATTTACATTGATTGCCGGTCAGGTTGTAGGTGGGAATGAAATAACCCTGACGTTCAATCAGCAGTTTGTTGCAGTGGTGGCAGTAGGTATGATTGCCCTCATGGCCGGGCACATTACCGAGGTAGACATAGCGGATTCCCTGCTGCATGGCCAGCTGGCGAAATCGGGTCAGGGTGGAAACCGGAGTGGGTGGCAACCGGTCGAGCTTATACCTGGGAAAAAATCGCAGAAAGTGCAACGGATGGTCCGGTCCGAGATATTCAAGAATCCATTCACACATCTGTTTAACCATGTCCGGGTCATCGGTATATCCGGGAACGACCAGATTGGTCATTTCAAAATGAATCTTTTGCTCATGGAGGGTTTTAAAGGTGTTTAACACCGGCTTCAGCCGCCCCCCGTTTAGTTTGCGGTAAATGGCATCGCTGAAAGATTTGAGGTTGACATTGGCCCCATCCAACACTTGGCAAAATTCCAACAGCGGTTTGTGGTTGATATAGCCGTTTGAGATCCACAGGTTGTATAACCCATTGGCTTTTGCCAGACGGGCGGTATCGATCATATATTCGAAAAATGTGGTCGGCTCTGAATAGGTGTAGGCTATCGATTTGCATTGTGACTGCATGGCCGCTTTTATCACCCCCGGAGGGAAAAGTTCGTGATGACGGACTTCGGTGGGTTTGACCTGGGATATCTCCCAGTTTTGGCAGTTCAGGCAGCGAAAATTACAACCGGTGGTTGCCAGGGAAAAGGCCTTTGAGCGGGGCTTAAAATGATACAGCGGCTTTTTTTCTATGGGGTCAACATGTAAGGCGCAGGGATTGCCGTAAGCCAGGCTGTAAAGACTGCCGTTTATGTTGACCCTGGATCGACACACGCTGCGGTCACCGGGAGACAGGATACAGCGATTCGGGCAGATACCACAGACCACCCGGTCGCCTTTCAGTTTTTTATAGAAATACCCTTCATGGGACCATTTCCACGGGGTTGCCGGCGCATCACCTTTCAATATCTTGCCTTTGATATCAGCTGGTCCGGATATCTGATAATTTTTCCCCTGCAAAAAGGCGAAGGTCTGGCAGGGAAAGGCGCTGGAAAGCAGTGCCGAGCTGTAAATAATAAAGTGTCGTCTGCTAATTTTTTTCATGACTGATCCCCAACCAGATCAAGCTCAACAGTTTTAGAACAATCAAGGCTGCCGCAGTTCTAAACACACCTAAAAACGGCAGCAGCATCACGCTGGTGAGCAGTGTACCGGCAGCGGCACCGATCAGATCCGCAGAAAAAGACTTTGATGCAGCTGAGTTGTCTGCCCCCCTTAAATGAAACGCCACCGGAAACTGAAACCCGCAGGCAAGAGAAACCGCAAAGCCGAAAGAAAGAAAAAAGATCTCGGGCAGGTGATAGGCCCAGAACTTCAAGACAAAAATAAATCCGGCCAGGAGAACAATAAGAAGGCCATCGGTAAACATCAGCTGTTTTATTTCATTTCTCTTGAGTTTGGTTGCCAGCCAGGCTCCGGGCAATAACCCTGCAAGGAAAACAGTGATAATTAAGCCGATCTTAAGGTAAATATAACCGAAAAAAATCTGAAAAGCAAAGATAACTAAAATTTCACTTCCCATATTCACACATCCGGTGGAAAAAAGGACAAACTCTTCCCTTGATATGCGAATGAGATAGATCAGGGTGATTAAAGCCAACCCGGTAAAAAACAGGTTGGGAGAGGTGGAAAATTTGGCAAACCACTGGGAAAACATAAGCCGCATGAGGTGCGGGGAGTGATCGAAATTAATGGGGGTGCTGGGGTCTATCAATTTTTTTAGCTGACCGATTCTTTCCAAGGTCACATTGCCGTAATAATAGCCTTTGATGTAGCTGGTGGAAATATTTTTTGCCGTAAGAAGGGCCGGTATATCGGCGGAAAGCGGATGGTTGCTGCAAACAAAAAAGATTTTTTGACCGGGTAGCATCAACAGATGGTTAAAATGAGAAGCCGCCGTATTATACAGCGAGGAAAGCTTCTGTCGCTGAGGTTCTGCCAGATAATTATCAAATCCCTGTGCGGAAAAACTGAGTATCCCCTCGGGGGACAGATGATCCTTGACTATGGCAAAGAATTTATCGGTAAAGAACCTGTTTATTTGAAAGGTGGTGGGTTCAGGAACATTCATGATGACTGCATCATATTTTTTTGTTGAGCGGGAAAGAAAGGCACGGCCATCATGGTGGATGACGTTTAGATTTAAAATTTTCCGCAGCATGTTGAAGCGGAACAACACGTGGGAAACATCCGGATTCAATTCCACAAAATCGACAGATTCCGGGTGATGCTTTTCTAACTGGGTCATCATGCCGCTTTCGGCGGAGATAATTAATATATTTTTAAGGTGATCACGCTGGGACAATGGATAGTGAACAGCCTCTTCAGCCATGGTCAGATTCTGGCTGCTAAATGATGGAACACCGTCCTGGAACAAAGTGAATTGCTCGTTGTCCTGGTGAATCGAGATGCGGCCATAGCGGGATTCACCGTAAAAGGCCAGCTTGCCTTCGCGCGGAGCAAGTGAAGGGTTTTCTAAATATACGCCGGCGAAAAGGATAAGAACGGACAGGAAGGTAAAAAGTATGGCACCCGGATGATACCGGTGCTTAAAATGAAACAACAGGTAGGTGGTCAACATCAGCGGCAGGTTGGCCAACAAAACAGCCTGCAGGGGAGAGACCAGAAAAACAAGGATAAAGGAAAACAGAGCGCCTCCGCTGATGTCTCCCAAATTGTCCGTGATATAGATCCGTGCGCCGGGATAATCGGGAATTTCCTTTCTGATGGTGAACAGGGCGTAGGGCAATACAAAACCGATGAGCAGGCAATAAGGCGCAACGGTTAAGAAAGTAAATGCAAAGGTCGGATAAAATCCAACGGAGCTTCCATGAATAAAGAGGACGTCTCGCAGTATACGTATTCCCAGGATTTGAAATACAGGCAGGCAAACCAGGCAAAAAGAAAGCCAGCCCAGGTGATTCACCGCAACATGCCGTGGACTCCTGGAAATAATGTGGGCCAGAAATGTTCCGATTCCACCAAGGACCAGCCAGTTGAATAGAATGAGGGCAATGATAAACTCATTCCCATTAAACTGGGTTAAAAATTCACGAATGGTGACAAGCTGGGTGACCACGGAGGAGATTCCCGTGGCGATCACCACTCGGTTTATGGCGGGTTCAATTGTTCTCATTAAAATGTAACGTTATTTTTCAGCAAGTCCAAAGTATTGAGCCTGGTAGGTCAAGACTTCAAGTTTGGTGTTTTTCCATGAATTTGCAGAAAGACCGGCCTTTGAGCATAGGCGGGAAAGGAAAATCTCCGGTTCAGGCAGCTGTCTCCAGACCTGGGGCAAAAAAGTGGCGACTGCCCGTCCTTTGCGGATAATCACCCCGTCTATATTTACCCGGAGTTTAGCCAGCAAATCGGAATAATCGGTATATTCAAGGGGTTTGGGTTGAGTAAGTACGCTGATTTCGATATCGATATGATCAAACTCATCAGATGTTAAAGGAGGAAAACGGGGATCAGCAAAAGCGGCATTCAGCGCGTTGTGTATAATTCCTGATTGGATCGATTCTTTAGCGGTTAAGCTTCCGATGCAGCCGCGCAAGCGGCCGTCGATTTTAAGGGTGACAAATGTGCCGCAGCGTTTGGTAAAAAAACGGTCTTTTAAGGCATCGGCTAACTGCCTGGATTGGTCGGCCGACATTTTTTGTCCAAGTTGTTCCATTATGGTTTTACGGGCCAGTTTAACCAGCACCTGCCCCTGTTTTTGGCTCAGGGATGTGTCGCCAAAATAGGCAATGGCAGAATATCCCACCACTTTTGAACGGTCCCCTGCGGTATCCCCGCTGTTTGAATAATGAAGCAGGACAGGTTGCCATTGCCGGCGGTGGGCGATTTCCATTAATAGGAGAATCGGTACTTTTCCGCAGGCGCAGTTTTCTCTGTTTTTTAGTTTTTTAGCTTTGTTATTTAATATAAGGTCAATGGTCTCTTTGTCCCTGGCTGAGGCCTTGGAGTAGGGGAGAAAGTGGGATAAATCCGAGCTGACCACCAGCAAGGTGTCAGCATCGAGCAAAGGTTCGATGGTATCCGCAATCCCCCTGATTTCAGTTGGATGGCCCATGACAATGGGGACCAGTTTAAATTCTTTAAGGTAATACTGTAAGAAAGGAAGGATAACCTCCAGAGAATGCTCAATTTCGTGATTTTTTAGAATGGATTGAAACAGATTTGTTTTGTTAAGCAATCGGCGGGTATCTGGATGGAGACCGATCAAGCCGAGAGGGGTCTGGTAGCCTTTGACCTGGCTGATGGCACAGTTTCGGTAACCGATGCGATGATCGGGTCCAAGAAGAATCACCTTGTTAAACTGATTATTCCCTAGAACCAAAGAGGCGTGGGCAGCAGTAAAACCGGAGTAAATGTATCCGGCATGCGGCAGGATGATGGCTTTAAGCTGCTTATGGGGAGGAATGTTAACGGTGGTTCGTGTTGCCTTTTGCGTTAAGCTGGCAATCATTTGTTCAAGTTCCGCTCGGTTGGAAGGGTAAAATTTACCCGACCAAATCGGCATGCGGATATGATCGGACGCTAAAGAATTTAAAGCGATGACAGCAACCAGGCATAGGGCAAAAAAAACGATTACCAATGATTTAACCGAATGCATCACAGATAGCCTTAAGTTGAAAAAAGATTAGCTAAGGTTGGTGATTGATGTTGAACTTTATCACAACAAACAAGACGTTTTCAACTGTATTTTGTGTTATGGAAAGAGAGAATATCAGACACATGAACAAAAGATACGCCGGAATGTTTGGGACTTGAAATAAAGCACCTGATGGCTTTCGCGGTTTGTGGAAAAGGGTGGCCGATTCCGATGGCATATCCGTGTATTTTTGCATGAATTTCCAGCTGATAAAGCTGTCGCCGAATATATTTGTCTTGCAAACAATTATCGAGGAATATATTTCTGCACGCGGTCGTCATGTGAAGTTTCTTGGCGGTTTGGTGGGCAACGCTGTGGCCTGAAGTCAGGCTGTCAATAAAAAATAGGTTAGAGTCTTTAATGACCCTGAGCGCATGACCTATTTGCTTATCACATGAGGTAAACTTTGAACCCATATGGTTGTTCACTCCGGTGGCATAAGGTGCCGCAAAGATGTTTTCTTGCATAATTTGAGAGATTTTCTGTGGTTTGTATCCCACCAAAAGTGCCCCCGGGCCTGGATCCAGGTGGGAGTTGAAAGGTTCCATGGGTTGGTGCAGCATGATTTCATGTCCTTGGCCATGGATTTCAACCGCAATACGATAAGAATGGGTCAGATGGGGCAGCACGGAAAAAGTCATCGGGATGTTCACATTTAAAAAATCTCTTGCGCGGGGGATGCTGTATCCGATATCATCGATTATCAGGGCAATTAAGGGTTGAACAGAAGAATTATTTTTTTTCTCAACCATGGCAAACGCTTTGGAAAAAATGCTGAGCCCGAAAAAATTTGATGCCAGCACAAAAGCACTATTTTTTAGAAAACGTCTTCTGTCCATTATTTCAATATGCCGTGTGAATAATGTCCCACCATATACTACAGGTTGTGGTGGTAGTCAAGCTAAAATACTATATATTGATAATTTTGTAAAAAGTAAAAAATTGTCGGACCACACTCATGTGGGTATGCTGGTCTTCGGGTGGCACAACCGTTTAGCTTTAATAATAAAATAAATAAAACCAGTTTAATAAATTTGAAAACATACTTCGATTGCATACCGTGTTTTGTTCGCCAGACCCTTGAAGCCTCAAGAATTGCGACTTCAGACGAAAAACTTCAGGAAAAGATACTCAGAGGCGTTCTTGCAAAGGTAAGCGATATGGATTTTGGCCAATCGCCACCTGTGATGGGACAGTATATCCATAGATTAATCAGGAAAATTTCCGGGAATCAGGATCCTTACCAAAAATTAAAGCACAATTTTAACAAATTGGCCCTTGGTATTTATGCTGAACTTTCAGACAGGGTTAAGAATGCCGCAGACCCTTTTGAGGCTGCCGTACGTTTTGCCATTGCCGGAAACATTATAGACTCAGGTGCAGTTCATCATCTGACAAAGCCTTATATCATGGCAACCATAGAACAAGCCATGTCACAGGAATTGTCTGGAAATATAGAAAAATTGCGAACAGCTGCGAATTCTGCCAAAAAAATTCTTTATCTGGGGGACAATACCGGTGAAATTGTTTTCGATAAGTTACTAATACAACAGTTGCCTGCAGATAGGGTGACGTTTGTGGTGCGTGGGTATCCGGTGATAAACGATGCCACTTTGGCTGATGCGAAACTCACGGGGCTGACTGATATCGTTGAGGTCATCGACAACGGGTCGGATGCACCCGGAACCATACTGGAAAATTGTTCTCCGGAGTTTTTAACCCAATTTTTCGCTGCGGATCTGGTACTGGCAAAAGGCCAGGGCAATTACGAAACCCTTAGCAGTGCAGACCAAAACATTTTTTTCATCTTAAAAGCAAAGTGCCCGGTCATTGCCAGGGATATCGGTTGCGAAATCGGCAGTCTGGTTATTAAAGATATTAATTAAGGGTCATTATATAACGCTATGAAAATAATACTAATAATATTAGCTGTGCTGTATCTGCTTTCCCCTTACGATATACTGCCTGACTTCATTGTCGGCTGGGGATGGCTGGATGATCTGGCAATTTTAGGTTTTTTATTCAGGTATTTATATTTAAATAAAAAGAAAC
Source organism: Thermodesulfobacteriota bacterium (assembly GCA_034189135.1). Taxonomy (NCBI): domain Bacteria; kingdom Pseudomonadati; phylum Thermodesulfobacteriota; species Thermodesulfobacteriota bacterium. The sequence goes on from JAXHVO010000032.1 coordinate 16,673, forward strand.
AGGAATACAGCAAGCAAAGCTTCCAACAGTCAGAAAATTCCTTTGAAAAAAATCAGGGACAAAGATTTTCCCAGGAAAAATCTTCCGGTTCAAATTCTCAGTTCGAATCAAAACAATCAATAAAAAATCCTTATGAAATACTTGGCATTGAAAAAGATGCATCCAAACAGAAGATAAAGGAAGCATACCGAAAGATGGCAGGCAAATACCATCCTGACAAAGTGGTTCATCTGGGCAAAGAATTCCAACAGATTGCGGAAGAACGGTTTAAAGAAATACAACAAGCTTATGAGATGCTGAAGGACAAATAACATTAATGGTAAAAGGCAAATATTTTTTATGGCGGCCATCTGTGATCTTTTTACTTGACTTTTTATGGATATATCATATGCTTAAACAAAATGATGGTCCGGTTAATAAAACCGGTTTGTATTGCTCTGATGAAAAGTTTTTTTGAGATGGAAAAACTTGGGGCATTAGGCAAGAATTTTTATTTTTTGAAAGGAGAGTATTGTTTTGGCAAATGGTATCGTAAAATGGTTTAGTGACAAGAAAGGGTATGGCTTTATTGAAAAAGAGGAAGGTGGAGATATTTTTGTTCATCATACTTCGATCAACATGTCAGGCTTCAAAACCCTTTCCGAGGGCGATCGGGTGACGTTTGACGTGGAAGAAGGGGATCGAGGTCCTTCAGCCAAAAACGTCGAAAAAGTTTAATTTTTAAATAGAAAATGAAAAGGGCATTCTGGCAACAGGTGCCCTTTTTTTTTGCCCTTTTTTTTACCATCTCTCATCATCCTGAGACAGACCTATATACGGGTTTTTCATTGTTTAAAACGGAACATATTCATTAGAAACAAACATTCTCTTTTCAATCTTAGTTCGGTTCATCCGGGTAATCGCCTGTTTGACCGGTACAAGACTTTACAATCTTACCTGTAAATGAACGTACGGCAGCTATCTCGCTTCAATTAGATTCGAGCCAGCCCCAAGAGACAGAATCCCACGGCTGCGTTGATTGTCTCTGACTGCATCGGTTTAACTGAGAAGATAGGGGGCGTGTACGATACCGATCTCATTTGTCAGTCTTGTACCGGTCAAACAGGCGATTACCCGGACGAGCCTTTGGTTTGATGCATCGTTTTGACAAGTCGGGCGTGAAAATTTATGAGAAACAGTATGCTTTTCTCCTAAAACAGGGTGAAGCCAATTTTACCTGTTGAAAGATAAAATCCAAGTGTTATATTTTTATTACCATCATGGAAATAAAATTTGCGGCGGAAAAAACACTCGGAAAGCTTGCTAAATGGCTGAGAATACTTGGATTTGATACGATTTACCCATCAGATCGTACTCTTCCGGTGGAAAACGGCAGGACTCTGCTGACCAGAACCAAACGTATCCGGGATGAGTGCAAAACCACTCAACTGATTTTTATAGAATCCGATCAACCGTTTAACCAGCTTCAAGAGGTGGTTAAAGCACTCGGAATTACAAACGAAGATTTAAAAACGTTTACCAGATGCATTAGATGCAACACTAAAATCAGAACGATTGATAAGAATTCCCTGCGTTCAGTGGTACCTGATTATGTGTGGGAAAGTCAGGATTCGTTCAAAACTTGCCCAAAGTGCCAACGAATATACTGGCAGGGAAGCCATATCAAACGAAGCAGAGAACTGATTAAAAAACTATTCAAATCGTGAAAAAAATAAACCATGGCTCATAACTCAAAAGTAATTGCGCTTGAAGCACGCCTTAAAGACTGTAAAAACGTTTTAACACTTGGGGTTCGGCCTAATTTCTCTGATTACAGCAGCCGAGACGCGGAGCGGATACGAAATGCCGGTAAAATCTATTACCCAACCACGTTCTATGCCGACCTGTTTGATGCAATGGGAAAAAAAACTTTTCCCAGCTATCATACTTATAAATGTGTTCAAGACAAGATAAAACAAACCGCTTTGTTTCAGCTGCTTAAAATACCACACCCCAGAACAAGGGTTTTTTATGGAAAGCGCCAAAAAAAGAAAATTAACGATCATTTCCCATTTCCCTTGATAGGTAAAATCCCCCGTGGATCGGCAATGGGTCGGGGGGTTTACCTTATTAAAGATGAGAAAGAGCTTAAACAATATCTGAAGGCAACGGACGTGGCCTATATTCAGGAATACCTGCCCGTTGACCGTGATATACGGGTCGTGGTGATAGGCAAAAAAATTGTGCATTCCTACTGGCGTATTGCTTCTAAAGGTGAATTCAGAAGTAATGTTGCCCTTGGCGGCCAGATCAGTTTTGATCATATGCCCCCAAAGGCCCATGAACTTGCCCTGCATACTGCAAAAAAGTGTAACTGGGACGATGTGGGTATTGATATCTGCATGCATAAGAACCGCTTTTTTATTCTTGAGGCAAATATGAAATATGGTAAAGAAGGCTTTAGAACAGCCGGAATTGATTATAAAAAACTCATGGAGACCATGATCGATAATGAAGAAATTTAATCATTCAGTTCTTGATATGATAAAACAGACCTTGGACCAGCGGGAATCGGAAAACCTCTCTCCGGTTGCAACCCTAAGCAAGAATGCGGTGCGCCGCGTGGATGAAAAAAATATTGAAACAGGATACCGTCAGGCATTTTCTGTGGATGTGGACCGAATTTTACACTCAAGGGCCTATACCAGATACATAGACAAGACTCAGGTTTTTTATCTGATAAAAAACGATCACATTACTCACCGGGTGCTGCACGTTCAGCTTGTATCGAAAATTGCCAGGACGATCGGTCGCTTTTTAGGATTAAACGAGGATTTGATAGAGGCCATTTCTTTGGGGCATGATATCGGCCATGCGCCTTTCGGTCATGACGGCGAAAGGATTCTCTCCGATATTTGTAAAAAACACGGGATCGGGTATTTCATGCATAATGTTCAGAGTATTCAGTTTCTTGACAAGGTGGAAAGGAATGGAGACGGATGGAATTTGTGTCTGCAAACCCTGGATGGAATTTTATGCCATGACGGAGAAATTCATGACAGAAAGCTTAAACCGGAAAGGGAAAAATCATTTGAAAAACTTAAAAAAGAGATGGCTGCCAAAAAAAAAGACCCTGATACTTTGCTTATACCCATGACCCTGGAAGGTTGTACGGTTAGAATGACCGACACCATCAGCTACATAGGAAGAGATATTGAAGATGCCATACGTCTGGATATGATAAAAAGATCCGATCTTCCTATAGAAAGCGTTAAATATCTCGGAGATTCAAACGGGACCATTGTATTTAACCTGGTGACCGATATGATCAAAAACAGTTTTCAACATAATTACCTTGCATTCAGTCCCGAAATTTCAGCTGCACTAAAAAAGTTGAAGGAATTCAATCTTACGCATATCTACATGAATCCAAAAATAAAAAAGCATTTGGGTACCATAAGGAAACTTTTTGAAATGTTGTTTGAAAAATACCTCAATGATCTTGAAACTGAAAATCATTCTTCGGTGATTTTCACGCGCTTTTTAAAGGATATGTCGGAAGATTATCACATACATCACAGCAAAGAAGAGATGGTAAAGGATTTTATCGCAGGAATGACGGATCAATATTTCCTGAGACAGTGCCCTGAGAGTATGAGACCGGAACCACAGTATTATTAGGGATTTAAGGACATCATTTAGAAAACTTGCTGTCGATATTACTCAACAAGTTGTTGTTATACTGATAAATCATGTTGAGGGTTACGAGTACCGGGTTGCGGGGTACGAGTAAATATGTTTAACCCAATCGAATTTTCAAGCAATTTATGAATATCGAATATCGAACAAGGAATATCGAACCGCAGAACTAAGGTAAAACACTTCGAAATTCGATATTCCTTGTTCGATATTCTGCAGTTCAATAATCGTATAAGTTAATGATATTGAGTTACGAGGTATAAAAAAGGAAAATATCCTATTTAAGACCCGCAACCCGAAACCTATCGATGTATCAAAAGCGATCATACCGGAATAAAATCTACGCCAACCAACTGGTCCCTTTCCAGGTGGTGGTGAAAGAGACCGACCTGTTTATCCATTCGGCTAAAAACCTAACGCAGGTTGCACGGGAATTAACTTTGCAATACCGGGGTCATATAGAAACATATATCCAAAGGCATCCCGAATTTGAGAAAACGCTCCAACCATGGAAAATACGCGAACCTGTACCAAACATCATCTCAGATATGGTGATTGCCGGTGAAAAAGCGGGGGTGGGCCCTATGGCTTCAGTGGCCGGTGCTGTTGCTGAACACGTCGGTATCGGTCTTTTAAACCATACTGAACAGGTAATCGTTGAAAATGGCGGCGATTTGTTTATCAAAACGGAGCATCCGGTCACTGTGGGTATTTTTGCGGGGAAATCACCTCTGAGCATGCATATCGGCTTGCATGTGGACCCGGGCGGCAAGCAGGTCGCGGTATGCACCTCTTCCGGCAGTGTCGGTCATTCCTTTAGTCAGGGAAAAGCGGACGCAGTCTGTGTGATATCCGAATCATGCTTTCTGGCTGATGCGGCTGCGACTTCAATAGGAAACCGGGTAATAAAAAAAACAGATGTTCAAAGGGCGATGGATTTCGGCAAAACAATTGACGGGGTTAAAGGAATTGCGGTGATTATCGGCGATAAAATGGGTATGTGGGGAGAGGTGAAGATTGTCGCTTTAAACCAAAAATGAGTTGATTTTTCACGATTAAAATAGTAGTTTTGAATGAAAGGCAGCCGTTCACGGCTTGAAACTTGAAATTGGAAAGTAGAAAAAATATTTACCACGAAGTTTCACGGAGAGACACTGAGTTTTAATTTTTGATATTGGTGAAATTTCCGTGCAAATCCGTGGTAATAATATGAAGGGCTTTTATGAAAACTGTATGGGCGCCGTGGCGGATCGAGTATATTCTGAGCGATAAGGAAGAAGGCTGCATATTTTGTGATGCGCTGGCAGAAAAGGACGAGTTGACCCTTTTTAAGGGTGACATTACCATGGCGATGATGAACAAATATCCCTATATCAATGGTCATATTCTGGTCGCCCCTGTCAGGCATTTGTCCGCACTGGATCAACTCAACAGCGAAGAAATGCAAAGCCTGTTGATCACTGTTGAGAAATCTGTGGGTATTATTAAAAAAGTGATGAACCCTGATGGATTTAACGTCGGGCTTAATTTGGGCAAGGTGGCAGGTGCCGGGGTAGAGGAACACCTCCATTTCCATATTGTTCCGCGGTGGTTTGGCGATACAAATGCACTCACTGTTTTTGCCGATGTTCGTGTCATCCCGGAACACCTGCAAACCACTTATAATAATTTAAAGGTTCATTTTGATAGATTGGAAATACAATGATTAAGAATTCATGGAATAAAAATGTTAAAAGAGTCAAAATCGGCATATGGGTCATTATTATTGGGCTTTTAGTGCTTCTGGTTCACCAGAATCAGGATTTTTTTCTTGCCAGGCAAAGTCTCGGGTTAAATCTTTATTTTAAAACTTTTGCATTACCGGAAGCTGCCAACCTTTTCCTCTTTTTGATATGTTTTCTAGCCGGTCTGCTGTTTGCGGCATATTTTATTTTTTTCGATCGATTTAAATTAAAAAAGACAAATAAAACCTTAAACACCACCATAAATACACACCTTGAGAAGATATCCTCGCTTGAAAAAGAGCTCGAAACACTTAAACCAACTGAATCCAAACCTTTTGATCCGGCAGTTACCTTAAGTACAGAAACAAAAGAACCCTCCGACGAGAACAGCGAAAAAGAATAATTAATGAGTTCGCTTAAAATTACCCCCATGATAAAACAGTACCTCTCTATAAAGGAGGAGTATGCGGACACGATACTGCTTTACCGGATGGGTGATTTTTATGAAATGTTTTTTGAGGATGCTGAAATAGCGTCCAGGCAGCTTGAAATCACCTTAACATCAAGAAATAAAAAAGATGAATTTCCCATTCCCATGTGCGGTGTACCGCATAAAGCCGTGCAGGGCTATATTGCACGGCTGCTCGATCATGGCAATAAGGTGGCCATATGTGATCAGGTTGAGGATCCTGCCACGGCAAAGGGCCTGGTAAAAAGAGATGTGGTGCGGGTGATCACCCCGGGAATGATCATTGAGAATGAATTTTTGGATGAAAAAACCAATAATTATATTCTCGCTATCTCCCAGGAGGGTGATATTGCAGGATTTTCCTGTTTGGATTTATCAACCGGCGCCTTTCGTGTCTCGGAATCAAAGGATTTGCCGGCAGTGGTTGATGAGGCTTTAAGGATATCGCCCAATGAAATTCTTTTGCCCGAATTTTGCCAAAAAGATCCCCTGTTTGCTGGCATTATAGATACTTTTGCGGAGAAATCGGTCACCTTTCTTGAAAAAATCGCTTTCGAGCATAACAGAAGCCGCGAAAGACTCCTGAACCAGTTTCATACGGTCTCCCTGAAAGGGTTCGGTTGTGAAAATCTTACCGCAGGGATCAGTGCCGCAGGCGCAGTTATTTATTACATCCAAAAAACCCAAAAACAAAAGACCGAACATATCTCGAGGATTGAAACCTATACATTAAGTCATTATTTGTGGCTTGATGAGCAAAGCTTTCAAAACTTAGAGATCATAAAGAATATTCAGACGGGATCAGGGAAGGGGACGCTTCTTGAAATAATGGACCATACGGTAACGTCCATGGGCGGCAGACTGTTAAAAAGATGGTTGCGATATCCGCTGGTTGACCTGAAAAAGATCGAGTTGAGACTGGATGCGGTTCAGGAGGCAAAAAATACCCTTCATATCCGAAGAAGTATCAGAGAATCCTTGAAATCAGTTTACGATCTGGAACGTCTCGGAAGCAAGATTTCCATGGGGCATTCCAATGCAAAAGATCTGGTGGCGTTAAAACGTTCGCTAAAAAAGTTGCCTGACATATGGTCATTTCTTTCGGGGTTTAAATCCGATTATTTTGTTTGTAGTGAAAATTTAGATAAACTTATTGATCTATCTGAATTGATTGAAAAATCAATCAGAGAAGATGCACCACCGGTCATCAATGAGGGGGGAATCATCAAAACCGGATACAACCCGGAACTTGACGAGCTGGTCAGCGTCAGTCGAAACGGTAAGAACTATATTGCACAGCTCGAGGTTAAAGAAAGAGAATCGACAGGAATAAATACGTTAAAGGTAAGGTATAACAAGGTATTTGGCTATTATATTGAAGTTCCCAAAGCGCGTTCGAAAAATGTACCGCAAAATTATGTCCGCAAACAAACCTTGGTGAACGCTGAGCGGTATATTACCGATGAACTGAAAAAATTTGAATCCAGTGTGTTTGGCGCTGAAGTAAGACGGGCAGAACTTGAATATGAAATATTTAGTGAGATAAGAAAAGAGGTGGCCAAGCATAATTCAACTATTCAGCTTGTGGCGGGTTTTTTAGCCGGATTGGACTGCATACTCAATCTCGCTGAAATTGCCGACCAAAACAATTACTGCAGGCCCAAAATGAATGTAGACGGAAAGATCATTATTAAAGAAGGGCGTCATCCTGTGGTGGAAAAGCTGATCACCGGTGAACGGTTTGTGCCAAATACAATCAAGTTGGACAACGATGAAAACCAGATACTGATTATAACCGGTCCGAACATGGCGGGGAAGTCCACGGTTTTAAGACAGGTGGCCATTCTGGTTCTTATGGCGCAAGTGGGCTCTTTTGTCCCGGCAAAAACAGCTTCAATTAATATCACAGACAGGATATTTACTCGTGTGGGTGCTCTCGACAATCTGTCTCAGGGCCAGAGTACTTTCATGGTTGAAATGCAGGAAACGGCAAATATTTTGCACCATGCCACCGAACAGAGCCTGGTTATTTTAGACGAGATAGGAAGAGGAACAAGCACATTTGACGGACTGTCTATTGCATGGGCGGTTGCAGAATACCTGCACGATTTAAATAAAAAGGGGGTTAAGACATTATTCGCCACCCATTACCATGAATTGACCGAACTGGCATTGAAAAAACCCCGGGTGAAGAATTTCAATATTGCGGTAAGAGAATGGAACGATGAAATTATTTTTTTAAGAAAACTGGTTGAAGGCGGCACCAATAGAAGCTATGGTATACAGGTTGCACGACTTGCCGGCATTCCGGACGATGTGTTAATACGGGCAAAAAAAATTTTGACTAAAATTGAAAATGGTGAATTCAGCTTAAATGATACAATTGTTTTGGATAGAAATAAGGATGATCCTAACAACGGACATGTGCAACTTAAACTTTTTCGCAAACCCGAACGGTTAATCATAGAAAATTTAACCAATCTGGACATATCCAAAATGACACCGCTGGATGCACTGAATTACCTTGATGAACTGAAAAAAAAAGCGAACAACATCACCCAGTGAAAAAAGCCGGGAGATCCATAGGCTGGGATGCGGGGAAGTTTTCCAGCAAGGAGTTCAGCTTTAACATTTGCAATCCGTCACGGGCAACTTGTAACTGGAAAGACCACGTATCTCCATAATTACACAACAAACGGATTGGTTAAAACAAAACTATCGTATGAATACCCTTAAACTAAGCATTATACCGATCTTACTTATTTTTGGTCTTATGGCGATTGCTTGGCCGTCACCAACGTTTGCCCAGACGGCAAAGGATCAATATTTTACCGCAGAAGCGTGCTATCGAAAACTAAAAAAAAGCGCCATAAAGCAAAAATACAGAGAAAACTGGCTGGCATGCATCAAAAAATTTCAGGCAGTTTACCGCAAAGACCCGTCGGGAAGATGGGCGGCGGCCGGCCTGTATATGAGCGGAAATCTTTATATGGAGCTTTACCGGCGCTCATATAAAAGGTCGGATAAAAAAGAGGCCATTGACAATTTTGAAAGGATAAAAAAACGCCACCCTAAAAGTGCCTACAGCAATAAAGCCGATATTTTAATCAAGAAATTGACTGCCGGCCAAATCAGCTATTCAAAGAAAAAGAAAACGACGTCAAAAGCAAAAACCAAAAGTGCCGGAGTAAAACCCCATAAAAAGCCACTCAGGAAAAGGGTGGTGGTAACCGGACTCCGATTCTGGTCAAATCCAAACTACACACGGGTGGTGATCGATACGGATAAGGAAACCACATATATTCCTCACCTGCTTAAAAAAGATCCTTCTATAAAAAAACCCCAACGCTTATACGTAGATCTGCAAAACTGTCTTTTAGGAGAAAACATCAAAAAGATTATACCGATCGATGACGATTTGCTCAGTGGGGCACGAGCCGGTCAGTACACCAAAAATTCAGTCCGGGTGGTGGTGGATATAAAAACCTTTAAGACCTATAAAGTTTTTTCCTTAAAGGACCCGTTCAGAATCATAATGGATATGTGGGGAGATTCAACCAAGCCTAAAAAAACCAATGGTTTAAAAGTAAAAAATAAAATAAAAGATCCAAAAGCGGTTTCAGAGTCTCTGGTAAAACAACTTTCGTTAGGAGTTAAACGGATCATAATCGACCCGGGACACGGGGGGCGTGATTATGGCGCTCCGGGACGAATAAAGGGCGTCCATGAAAAAGAAGTGGTACTTAAAATCGGACGGAAACTTGCCAGAAAGATACGAAAGGAAATTAAATGCGAGGTGGTGATGACTCGCAATAAAGATAAATTTCTGACGCTGGAAGAACGTACAGCCATTGCCAACACCAAAAATGCGGATCTTTTTATATCCATCCACACCAATGCAAACCGGGATCAAAGGGTACACGGGATTCAAACCTTTTTTCTAAGCCCGGCAGGAGATAAAGAATCTATTCTGGTTGCTGCGAGGGAAAATGCGACTTCCACAAACAATATATCTGATCTTGATGTCATACTGAGCGATCTTTTGCAAAATTCCAAAATTAATGAATCGAGTCGCCTGGCTACATATATCCAGGAATCGATCTATAAGAATTTAAAGAAGAGAGGTTACCGCAGGGTTAAAAACAAAGGGGTTAAACAGGCGCCCTTCTATGTTCTAATCGGTGCACAAATGCCTGCAGTCCTGATTGAAACTTCCTTTATCAGTAATAAAAGGGAGTGCCAAAGATTAATCAATCCAAGATATCAGGAACGACTATGCGAGGGAATTGTCGCTGGAATAAAAAAATATATTAAGGAAACCAATCCAACCGCTTTTATTCCAACAGGAACCCGGATGAATCGAGGAGGATAAAAAATCATGGCGACTCGGGTTTGCAGTTCAAAGGTTTGGGGATCACGGGAAGTCGGTGAGGTCCGAGGAGTTTAAAATCAACCTGATTAAAAACAACCGGAGCATTTATATATCAACCACAGGTTATTAATTATGGAGGGTAAACATGGCATACGAAAACATAATCTTTAGCACAGACGAGGGAATTGCAACCATTACTTTTAACCGGCCGAAAGCGCTCAATGCGTTAAACAATGAACTGCTCGGAGAATTCTCTCTGGCCCTGGATGATATTTCGCAAAATGAGGATATAAGGGTATTGATCCTTACCGGTGCTGGTGAAAAAGCTTTTGTGGCAGGTGCGGACATCAGCGAACTTTCAACCTATAACACGCTTGAGGCAAAAATTTTTTCACAAAAGGGTCATCAAATAATTGACAGGCTTCAGGAACTGGCAATACCGGTAATAGCGGCTGTGAACGGATTTGCGCTTGGAGGCGGAAGTGAGGTGGCCCTTGCATGCGATTTTATCTATGCTTCAGAGAATGCCATGTTCGGACTGCCGGAGATTACCCTCGGAATTATACCCGGTTTTGGCGGCACCCAGAGACTGCCAAGGTTAATCGGGAAAAACATGGCCAAAGAAATGATATTTACCGGGAAAATGATTAAAGCAGATGAAGCATATAGAATCGGATTGGCCAACAAGGTTTGCCCCCCTGAATCTCTCATGGATGAGGTTTTAAAAACAGCCAACACGATTGCTTCAAGAGGTAAAGTGTCTCTTAGAGGTGCCAAACATGCGGTTAACATCGGTATGAATTCTGACCTGGCGACCGGATGTCGCGTTGAGATTGATGCATTTGCCCTTTGTTTTGCCAGTGCGGATGCCAAAGAGGGAACCAGTGCTTTTCTGGAAAAAAGAAAGGCGGAATTTAAAGGAAGCTTAAGCAACTAACGGAAAATATGAATAAAAATATTACCCAAATTATATGGGGAATTTTACTGGTTTTGGCTGGAACGGGTGTCTTTTTCCGAATCCCCCAGGTCATGCCAAAAATAGAGAAGATAAAGCAATATTCTCAAATCATGCCATTTATTTATTTTTGTTTTTATCTTATAGGTGTGCTTCTTATCATCGGTGGTTTGAAAAAAATTTATGATAATTATGGGTCAATAAAAAGAAAAGATAATTAGACCAAAGTGGTCCTTTTACCGCGAAGATTTTTCAGCTGTTCACCCGATGTGAAAACAAAAAACAAGGCGGTGGTGCTATGTTTAAAAATTCTCCCAAATCGAATTTCGCGAAAACCAGTGTACAGAATCTTAAAACCGAGGTTGCCTATAGAACAAAGCTGCAGGATATTTGCAATAAAATATACGCAGCCACAGATTTAGATGAGATTCTGATAAATTTGAAACAAGAAATAATCTCGCTTTTTAAGGCTGAAAGAATGACTGTTTTTGTGGTTGATGGAAAAAAAAGAGAGCTTTTTTCCAGGTTTAAATCAGGATCCGAAGTGGAAGAGATTCGCATTCCTGCAGCCTCCAGTAGTATCGCGGGATGTTGTGCCATAAAGCAAAAAATTATAAATATTAAAAATGTTTATGACATTAAAGAGCTTGCCGCCATTGATCCGGATTTAAAATTTGATAACAGCTGGGATAAAAAAACGGGTTTTACCACCAAACAGGTACTTGCCGTTCCTATTTTGTTTAAAAAGTATATGCTTGGTGTCATCCAACTGATTAACCGAAAAGGAGGAGATTTATTTACTAAAATTGAAGAGGGTTCTGTGGGGGAAGTGGCAAAAATTCTCGGTATCGCACTTTTTAACCAAAAACGGATCGCTAAAATTAAATCAGGCAAATTCGACTATCTGCTTGAAAACCATATTTTGACCGAAAAAGAGCTGAGCCGAGCAATCGAAGACGCCAGGGTCAGAAAACAACCGGTTGAATCGGTACTCATAAAGGATTTGAAAATTCCGAAAAAAGAAATCGGGAAATCATTAAGCAAATTTTATAACGTTCCTTTTGTTGAGTATAATAAAACAACTGTGATTCCCGGTGAGCTTCTAACCGGTTTGAAAGTGCCTTTTATGCGAAATAACACCTGGGTTCCGCTACGTTTTGAAGATGAAAAAATAGTCATTATTATTGATGATCCACAGGACCTTCAACGGGTGGGTGAAATAAAAAGTCTCTTTCCCGGTAAAAAACTGAGTTTTCAGGTGGCATTAAAACAGGATGTGCTTGATTTCATCAAGCTGTTTACTCAAGATGAGAAACAAGTGGCTGGGATTGAGGATATCATGTCGCAATTGGAGGAAGAAGAAGCGGAAATAGAAGAAGCGGAGTCCGGCGTTGATGATCAGGACAGCGCGGTGGTGCAAATTGTAAACAAAATCATTCTGGATGCGTATGAACGCGGTGCTTCCGATATCCATATCGAACCCTATTCAGGAAAGCAAAAAACTGAAGTTCGCATCAGAATTGACGGAAGTTGCATGGTTTACCAGACCATTCCCTTTAACTACAGGAATGCAATTATATCACGCCTTAAAATAATGTCCGACCTCGATATTGCAGAGCGTCGAAAACCTCAGGACGGTAAGATAAAATTTAAAAAATTTGGCGGCAAAGATATTGAACTAAGGGTGGCAACCGTTCCGACTCAGGGTGGGCTTGAGGATGTGGTGATGAGAATTCTATCAGCCGGGGAGCCACTTTCCCTTGATAAAATGGGGTTTTCCCAAAGGAATTATAAAAATTTTATTAGTGTGATTACTCAGCCTTACGGTATCATATTTGTGTGCGGCCCCACAGGCTCAGGAAAAACAACCACGCTGCATTCAGCGCTGGGATACATCAATAAATCCGATACAAAAATCTGGACCGCTGAGGATCCGGTTGAAATTACGCAAAGAGGGCTCAGGCAGGTGCAGGTAAAGCCAAAGATAGGGTTTGATTTTGCCGCTGCCATGCGGGCTTTTCTAAGAGCAGATCCGGATGTAATCATGGTGGGAGAGATGCGTGACAAGGAGACGACCTCTATCGGTATTGAAGCTTCCTTAACCGGGCACCTTGTTTTTTCAACACTGCACACAAACAGTGCGCCGGAGAGTATCACCAGACTTTTAGACATGGGGATGGATCCGTTTAACTTTTCCGATGCCGTTTTATGTATTCTGGCTCAGCGATTGGTTCGTACCTTATGCAAGAAATGCAAGAAGCCCTACAGTCCGGTTAAAGAGGAATACAATGAGCTGGTTCGTGAATACGGACCGAAAGAGTTTGCCAAAAATGTAAAGATTCCTTTCTCGGAAAAATTGACCCTGTACAAACCGGATGGATGTGATGCCTGCAATAACACGGGTTATTCCGGGCGAATGGCGTTGCACGAACTGTTGATGGGCACTGATGAAATGAAAAAATTGATTCAGGAAAAAGCAAAAATGGAAAAAATAAGGAACCAGGCCATACTGGACGAAATGACCACCCTTAAACAGGACGGAATTGAAAAAATATTTGCAGGACACAGTGATCTGTTACAGGTTAGGCGGGTTTGCATTAAATAGTGTCCATTTAGAAATGGCATCTTTTGGCCCAATACTGCGTTCTCACACTTTTGCAATCCTCGACGTAGCCGCACTACGACTTCGGTTACAAAAGTGCTGCGGCCTTGTCTTGAACCAAAATCTACCATTTCTAAATGGACACTAAATAGCAATCCACTCAAGCAATTGCCTCTTCAGTAAACAATATTTTCATTAAAAGCAATCATTTAAAAAATTAATACGCTGTTTGTAACTGGTTGAGCGATTTGATGCTCATTATAAATATGATATATTTTTAGTAATTTTCTTATACAAAAACGTCAAACTTAATACTTACCAATGTTTGGCCTCCAGTCGTGACCACCGACTTGGTCGATGGTCATGACTTAACCGATCAACTATTCAATTGTATTCGTTGCCTTTCTGAACTTATCCAGTTGGTTTTTATAATGGGAACGGTTGGTTTTGACCTGTTCGAGGGCGCGAAGTTCCGTGGCTATGGCTTTTTCATACTTTCCGTTAACAAAATAACTTTCGGCCAGTGTATCTAAAGTATGCGGTGCGTTAAGCAAGGCGACGGCTTTTTGGGAAAGTTTTAAGGCTCTTGTAGAGTTACGATAACTCAGATCGTCACAGGTGGCATACAGCCAAGCAAGGTTATTTAAAACATGGGGATTGTCCGGATTAAGGATGAGCGATTTTTCGTATGCCTGCTGGACTCCGTGGTAATTTTTGGCATTATAATAAATATCACCCAGGGTCTGGTAAAGAATCGGATCATCCGGTGATTTATCCAGTTCTCTGAATATGATTTTTTCAATCACATGATTGCTGAGTTCTTTTCCGGCTGCACCAAAATTTAGACTGTAGCCGATAGCTCCCACCAATATAATGGCTGCAAAATAAATTCCCATGCTTTTTTGTATCTTTCTGTCATGCCGGAAAATATAATTTTTATCTGCTTCGCACCGGTTAAGATAATCTATCCGTTCTTTGATACTGAAATGGTGCCAGTTGGGTCTGTCAGGAGACTGGCCGCTGGTTGCAATAATCTTATTAAAGGTTGAAATTAAAGGTTTTGCAGTATCAAACAAGGTATACACATAACAATCAGCCTGGCGTTCGAAATTACGCATGAAATATCCAAATACATAGCGGAAATAGATTAGAAACATACTGATTTCGGTGATACTGAATAGGGTTGAAATGACTGTGGTCCAATTTAAACCCATGGCGGTGGTAAATTTAAGCACAGGTTCGGTGAAAAGAATCAAATAGATAATCAGGTCATAAGTTGAATAGGATAAAAGCATGTAGCCTGAAAAAAAAACAAGATAGAAAATGAGGTGCTTTCTTTTTATATGTCCGATTTCATGGGCAACCACTGCATCAATCTCATCTGGATCGAGAAAGCGAATGAGGGGACCGGTAATGAGAATGTAACGAAATTTTTTTATCAGTCCCATCACCCCTGCGGTGATCATCCTGCTGCCGAATGCTGGCCAATATAAAATATCGGCATATTTTAAACCGGCTTTTTTGCACAAAAGTTCGATACGGCTGCGATTGTATCCGCTTTCCAAGGGTTTGCATCTCCAGAATTTTTGGATAATGGCCGGTCCGATTATGGCAATGATAAGAAGAAAAATCAGAAAATAGCCCACCTGCCCCTCGGTGGTAGCCAGAAGCTGTTTTAAGGATTCAAATGGTAATAAATTGATAAGATCCAATATTCCGGATAAGAAAAGCCATGGCAGGAGCACGGGAATTGAAAAGGAAATGTTTGACCATACGTATGACTGCCATGAATTTTCGGTTTTATAAATCATCCGGTATGATTTATGGGCCAACGCCCATACAATGGAAAGATAGAAAATAAAGATACCCAGAAAAAAAAGCGCCGTCACTGTCGGCAATGTTGAAAAAACAGGGATTGCTATTAGAAAGGAGGGAAGATTAAGGCCATATATGTTGATACCAAAAAGCAGGATGGCAATCACGCAGTGGCGGGTGATGATACCATCAAATCTATAGGCCACCACGGAAAAGCCTTTTTGATAAATCTGTTTTTCCAGCTTATGAAACTGGAAACGGGTAAAGGCGGCAAATAAAAAAATAAGGCAAAAAAATAAAAATAAAGTTTCCCAAGGGTCGAAGTTGGTCTGCTCCGGAGGCTGATAAGTGCTGTAAATGAGAAGTACAATAATGAAATAAATAAAATTGGCAAACATTATTTGAAGTATCTTTCTTTTTCACTGTAAATACATCCGCAATACTGCTGACGATATAGTCCGATGGTTTTAGACTCTTCGATTCCGCTTTTCCAGCCGGTTCTAAAATCCTGGTAATAAAACTTAACTCCGACATTGCGGCCGATGGACTCGCCCATCGATTTGATAAGGTCATGTTTCTGGAATTTGCTGTATAAAAGAGTGCTGGTAAAATAATCAAACTTGCCGTGCTTTGCCACCATAGCGGTAGAACGAAGGCGATCATGATAACAGTACGTACATCGATCTGACTCCCTGAACACCACATTCTGGATAAAACCCTCCAGGTCGTATCCTTCCTGGTATATCACGCGAAGATTTATTTTTGGCGCATAAGATTCCACAGCTTGCTGCCGCTTTAAACACTCTGTGTATGGGTGGATATTATGTTTGTAAAAAAAGCCCATGACATCCAGGCCTTGCTTACGCAGAAATTTGACGGGGTATATGGAGCAGGGGGCACAACAGATATGAAGCAGAATTTTCATTTTCGTTCACCGAAAATCGCAGTTCCGATTCGCACAAGGGTTGACCCTTCTTGTATGGCAACCTCAAAGTCGCCGGTCATGCCCATAGAGAGTTCGTCCATGGCAACGTTGTGGATGGTCTCTTTGCTGATTTGATCCCGCAGGCTGCGCAGTTGTTTAAAAAAAGGCCTGACTTTTTCAGGTGCGTTGAAAAAAGGGGGCATGGTCATCAGTCCTTTTATGGCCAAGTTTTTTAAAACGCTGATTTGTTTTACCAGGTTCAATGTATGGTTAATCGAAACGCCCGATTTTGAAGATTCATCAGCCAGGTTTACCTGGATCAGGATGTGCTGGATTTTTCCGGTCTTTTTTGCCTGCTTATCAAGTTCCATGGCCAGTTTTAATGAATCCACCGAGTGGATCAAATCAAAAATTCTAACCGCATATTTTGCCTTATTTGTCTGCAGATGGCCGATAAAATGCCAGGACACCGGATACGAGGAGAGATCGTTGAATTTGGCTCTGGCTTCCTGGATATAGTTTTCACCCAGAATGTCCGCACCGGCCTGAATGGCTTCCTCAACTGTTTTTGTGGGTATGGTTTTACTAACCGCAACCAGACGAACAGTCTCGGGATTCCTTCCCGATGAAACAGCGGCTTTGTTTATACGATCCCTCACTTTTTCTAATTTTAGCTTCAAAATATAAATTCCTTAATATATTTAGCCGTCCAAGGTTCAAGGGCTCACAAGGTTCATGGTCGAACCGATTTGGAGTGGATATGACATATACGCCTGTCTCCCAACGGTGGACCCTTGTACCGTGAACCAGTTACTGTCAAATAAACCCTTTTTGTCCGAGAAATAGCAAAATTTCCTGTGCCGCTTCATTGGGGGTAATGTCGATTGTATTGATGCTGAGTTCCGGCGATGTCGGTATCTCATATGGGTCGTCCACACCGGTGAATCCTTTAATCAGTCCTGCCCTGGCTTTTGCATACATACCTTTTCTGTCTCTTTTTTCACAAATTTCGATTGGAGTTGAAACATGTACTTCAATAAAACCGCCATAGCACTCTATGGTTGACCGTATTTCTGAGCGGGTCGATTCGTAAGGCGCAATAGGGGCACATATGGCGATGCCGCGGTTTTTGGTGATCTCACTGGCCACAAAACCGATACGGCGAACATTGATATCTCTGTCTTCTTTGGTAAATTTTAAATTACTCGACAGGTTTCGGCGCACAATATCACCATCAAGAAGTGAAACCGGTCGATCTCCGATTTCAAGAAAACGGGAATATAAAACCTTGGCAATGGTGGACTTGCCTGCACCGGAAAGACCGGTTAGGAAAACGGTAAATCCCTGTTTATGCGGCAGCGGGTGGGCTTTTCGCAGTTCGTCGACCACTTCCGAAAAGGTCGCCCATTTCGGGATCTCCCTGCCCGTTAAAATCCTTTCCCGGATATCTGAACCGGTCAGGGATACGGTTTTAGACCCTTGGGGTACTTGATCAGCAAAGCGGTATTCGTCTTCAAAAGGCAGATAGACCATTTCATTAAATGAAATAATCTCTATATCGATTTCTGTTGAATATGCTTTCGTAAGCTTCTTGGAATCACTGCTTTTATAGAAAGGCTTTCCGTTTTTATTCCGACCGGGGCCTGCATGGTCATGGCCCACAATAAAATGAGTGCATCCATAGTTTTTGGCAATGATCGCTTGCCATAGTGCTTCCCTTGGACCTGCCATTCGCATGGTCACAGGCAGGAGATTTAATATAAAAGAATCAGGTGGATAGTGACGGGTGACTTCACGGTAGCATCTGACGCGGGTATAATGATCAAAATCTCCGGGTTTAGTCATACCGGCAATCGGTAACAGGAGAAGGTTTGCCTTGGCCTGTTGCATGGCTTTAAGGGTCAGTTCGTACTGGGGTCGATGAACAGGTTGTGACGTCTGAAATCCGACCACACGTTTCCATCCCATCCTTTGATAGATATTTCTGATTTCCAGGGGTGTGAGACGAAGTTGTTTAAAGTCGAAATGAAGCGGCAGACTTAAAACATCAAGGGTGCCACCGATATAAAAGTTGCCCGATTTTTTATAAAGTTGTTGCACTCCCGGATGAAGCCGATCTGATGTGCCAAAAATCTGCCTGGCTTCTTTTTCCACCTCAACAGGCCAGATTTCTTCAATCTCCATAATAGCCAAAAGAAATCCTTCCGCATCTCTTAGCGTAACCGACTGGCCTGCTTCAATGGATTTTGCTTTGGTTTCTGATATGTCGAGGCAAATGGGAATGGGCCAAAGGACGCCGTTTTGCAGACGCATACGATCTAAAACAGATTCATAATCCGCCCTTGTCATAAAACCGTTTAGTGGCGAAAAAGCGCCGGTGGTCAGTAGCTCAAGGTTACAAAGCTGACGGTCATCAAGAGTAATGTCCGACAGATTAAAAGCCACATCTTTTAGCATGGTTTGGCGTTTTTCATCCACAAGCAGATTTACCAGAGAACCACCGTGGGGTTTGTTTATTTCAGTATTACTCATAGTATTTGCAACCAGTCATTGTAGCAATGTGGCTATTTGTTAAACTGCTTATCTATTCAAATCGTTCACATGTTCTTTTTTTTAAAATAAATAACATTATGAATAGGGTCAAGATTAAACTGCAAAAACATCATGACTTGTGGGAGACGCCGGCCTGATCAAAGGTAAGCATATCGGTAAAAATCTTGAGTGCCCCTTCGATAATTCCCATTGCCAGCGCTCCGCCGCTGCCTTCTCCCAGACGCATGCCAAGATCGAGAATAGGTTTAAGACCCAAATAATTCAGCATGGCGCGGTGGCCGGTTTCTTCAGAGCAGTGTCCGGCAAAAATATAATCTGTCACCACCGGACAAAGTGCGTGAGCAACCAGCGCTCCGGCTGTGGAAATAAATCCATCAATGACCACAGGACGCTGATGATATGCCCCGGCCAGAATACATCCGGCAATTCCACCGATCTCAAATCCTCCCAGTTTTGTTAGGACGTCAAGAGCATCATTGCTATCGGGACGGTTTACCTCAATTCCTTTTTGAATGGCGGTCTGTTTTTTTAGCAAACCCTCGTCATTGACCCCTGTTCCCCGTCCAACCATTTCTTCAAGGGCGGTTTTAGTGAATACTGTTCCGATGGCTGCAGAAGGCGTCGTGTTTCCGATTCCCATATCACCTGTGCCAAGTATATCTAATCCTTTATTGAAAAGGTCGGTGGCGAGGCGAAACCCAGTCAGTATCGCTTGTTCTGCTTTTTCTCGTGTCATGGCCGGTCCTCGAGACAGGTTGGACGTACCCCGGGCTATTTTATGAATAAAAAGGCGATCTTTTCCATTTAAAGAAACAGGGTCAAGATCTGCAATGATGCCCATATCCACCACAAAAACATGTGCATGAACCTGGGCTGCGAGGACATTAATACCGGCGCCGCCATTTAAGAATGTTTTGATCATTTCGCCGGTGACTTCCTGAGGATATGCGCTGACACCTTCTTCCACCACACCGTGGTCTGCTGCCATAACTAAAAACGCTTTGTGGTTTATGGATGGTTTTAACGTTTTACAAATACCACATATTTGTTCTGAAATGTCGTGAAGCCTTCCAAGCGCGCGGGTGGGCATTACCAGTTGAGATGTTCTCTCGTTGGCTTTCTCCATCCATTTTTCATCTACCGGTCTAATACCTTCTATTATTTCTTCTAAATTTATCCTTCCTGTTCCCATTGTTTTTTCCTCCACTCAATTAATCTTCCGATTACTCGGTGTTTAATCAAAAAAAAATCCTCAAGCGTTTGACGCTTGAGGATTTACCATCTCCCCAACACCAGAGTTTACTCAAAAAACCATTTAAAACGAAAATACTTTTTTAAGTAAACCGTGAACTTTATGGCAGGTCTTCTGACTTACGGATCGTTCTACTTTCTGCCCCTTCCCACCCTATACAAAGAGGTTCGTGCACCGGACAGTGGTTTTTGCAGATTTCGTCCCCGTTACAGCGGCGGGTCCGTACCGGAGTCTAACCGGTTTCCCTATTCATTATTTGAATGTACCATAAAGCCGAGCAATTATTTTTCTTGAATGATACAGATGGACTTTATTGTCAAGTCTATTTGTGTATTGAAAAGAATGCAGAGTCATACCGGATTAATTTCTTATTGACTTTCAAATCTCTTTTGTTTAGAAAATCAGATATTGTTCAGGTGCTCGTTTAAAAAACTTTGAAAAATATTCAATGGTTTTTGAGCCTAACAGGGAACCCCGTGAAAATCGGGGACGGGCCCGCCGCTGTAACCCTGGCCTTTTATTTAAATCAAAAGGGAACTTTTTAGTATTTTTATGCCACTGTCCGACACTCAGATGCCTGAGTACAGGGTGGGAAGGCCGCTAAAAAGGAGGGAGAGTCAGAAGACCTGCCTGAGCTGGATAGTGAGACCTTTGAAAATTACCATTTTGCAAAGGTCTCATGGCGTAGCCTTCGCGGACTGAGGGTAGCCAGATGATCTTGAGGATAAAAAAGGGAAATCCCCGGATCGATTAAATATCGGTCCGGGGATTTTTTTTTGCTCCCGGGCTGCAAAACATTAACAATGATGTGGAAAGGGGGTGAAATTAAATGAAAACCGGGGCAATTGTATACGTTATTGGAAAAGAAAATGATAAGGATTTTAATGTGAAGGAAGAGGTTAAGAACTTAAAGATTGAGGCAGATAAAGTAGAGATAGTCTCTTCCAGATCGGGTCATTTCGATATCATGGATGCATGGTGGTCGCTGACGGCAAAAGGCATGAAGCGCATCGTCTGTATGATTGCTGAAATTGTCAATGGCTCAGATATAAGGCTTACTGGTCGTGAGATTCAATTGTGTGAGTGATTAAGGTGATAATAGACAGGTGTCTTGTGAGTTTTTTTGGTATTATAGATAACTTAATATGTTTACCGAGAGAAACTCTAAAATTAATATCTGAGATTAAAAAGATTATGGAGGAAATAAGTTATGAAAAGATTATTTGTTGTTACCTTATCGCTGATTATCGCAGTTTTTGTGGTTTCCGGGCCGGCTGTATGTGATGAGGATGGAGAAAGATGGTTTGAAAATGTTACTTTAAGCGGTGCTATCGAGGTCGAAGCAGGTTTTGAAAAGATCGATTATAATGACCCTGCTACTAAAGACGAGGATTCCAGTGATATTGTCATCGCAACTGTTGAAGCCGGCATCGATGCTGAAATTGTAAAGCACGTTTCCGGACACCTTCTGTTTTTATATGAAGAAGATGATACCGACCTGGAGGTGGATGAAGCCATTATCTCAATTAAGGGTGAGGATGTGGTGCCTCTGTACCTGAACGCAGGGCAGATGTATGTGCCATTCGGAAATTTTGAAAGCCATATGATCAGCGAACCAATCACACTGGAACTGGGCGAAACAAGGGAAAGTGCTGTGGTTGCCGGTTTTGCAACCGACTGGTTGGATATTTCCGCCGGTGTTTTCAACGGAGATATTGATGAAATCGGAGAGGATAATAAAATAGAAAGTTATGTGGCCGGCGCCGTATTTACCCTTCCGGAAAACACTGTATCCGGTTTTGTATTATCAGCCGGAGGTTCATACATATCAAATATTGGTGATAGTGATTCTTTGCAGGAAGATATCGAATCCGGACCGGTGACTATTAGAGACTATGTGGCCGGGTATAGTGCGTTTATTTCGATTTCCGCTTTAGACAGGTTTTTCCTTAACGCCGAATACCTGACAGCCGCTGATGAGTTTGCAGCCGGAGAGTTGTCTTTTGACGGCGGACGGAAATTCAAGCCATCCACCTGGTATGCGGAACTGGCGGTTAGTGTTATCGATGATCTTGAAGTTGCTGTGCGTTATGAGGCAAGTGACGACGGTGGTGATTTTCTGCCGGAAAAGCGATACGGTGGTGCAATTACATACGGTCTGTTTGAAAATACCTCACTGGGTCTTGAGTATCTCCACGGTGAATTTAAAAATGATGATGAAATCGATGTGGTGACCGCTCAACTGGCTATAGAGTTTTAACTAAAGATGGCAACGGAAAGATAAAAGGAAATATTATATTAAGCATATCTTGAAGAAAGGAGAAAACATCTAATGAAAAAAAACACAACTATTTCAATTTTTGTTTTTGTGCTTGTTATTGCTTTTTGTACTGTAACGTTGGCCGGAGGCTACGGGCACAAGCAACCCATGAAAAAAGGGATTTTACTGGTTGCATTTGGTTCAAGCATGCCTGAGGCACAGGTTTCTTTTAAAAACATTGACAAAAGGGTAAAAAAGGCTTTCCCGGGCGTGCCTGTAAGATGGGCATACACTTCACATATTATACGCCATAAACTGGCAAAAGAAGGCAAGAACCTCGATTCTACGGAGATGGCCCTGGCAAAGATGATGGATGAAGGATTTACACATGTGGCAATCCAGTCATTGCATACCATTGCCGGTGAAGAGTACCACGGGCTCGTACAGAGCGCCCATGCGTTTGGACAGATGGCAGGAGGATTTGAGCGTATTCTCGTGGGCTACCCACTTCTGGGAAAAGAAGATGATCTTGCAAAAGTAACGGAAGTAGTTATAAAAAATATCCCAAAAAACAGGAAAAAGAAAGATGCAGTTGTCCTCATGGGCCATGGTACTCACCACCCGGGCAATGCTTTTTATGCTGCCATGATGTACCATTTCCAGCAGAAAGACCCGAATATCTTTATGGGTACTGTTGAAGGTGCGCCAACTATAGATGATATTAGAGCTATGCTTCTTAAAAAGAAAATCAAAAAAGCCTATCTCATGCCTTTTATGTCGGTGGCGGGTGATCATGCCCGAAATGACATGGCAGGAGATGAAGACGATTCATGGAAGGTCATCCTTACCAAGGCAGGTATAAAATGTGTACCCATTCTTAAAGGAACGGCTGAATACGATGAAATCATTGATATATGGGTTGCGCATTTAAAGACAGTATTGGCACATTTTTAAACACTTGTATTACATGTTGATATTTTAACAAAAAAATGACACTAAAGCAGGAGCCGGCAGTTATTTCTAACAACTGCCGGCTTTCTTTAACTGCTTCAATAAAAGATGGCCATTAAAGTACAGAAAAAATCATCCGGCTTAAAAAAAAGGCTTCAAAAGGCAACCAGAATCCAGGTATTATTGTTGAGCGCAGCGTTGTGCCTGATAATCGTGATATCCACCGGTATGGGATATATTCATTTATCATTTCTTGACGTGGCAAAAATTATTTTTGCTAAAATATCAGGACAAACCGGCCTTCTTAAAGAAATGGATGAAATTCTTTCTGTGGTTGTGATAGAGGTGCGTTTGCCGCGAATACTGACAGCTGCAATAGTGGGGGCAGGACTGGCAGTAGCTGGCGCTGCTTTCCAGGGAATTTTATTAAATCCACTGGCTGATCCATACACACTGGGAGTATCTGCCGGAGCCGCCTTCGGAGCCTGTCTGGCATTTTTCTTTAATATTGTCCTTTTTGATAATATTTTTCTTGGAGCCTGTTCCGTGCCGGCCTTTGCTTTCATCGGTGCAATAGGCACCCTGTTTTTCGTTGTGTATCTCTCATCTGCAAGAGGTGGTTTTTCTTCAAACAACCTGATCCTTTCCGGTATAATAGTAGCAGCCATTTTATCAGCAGGAATAAGTTTCTTAAAATACGTGGCGGATGAACAGGTTTCAATAATCATCTTTTGGCTTATGGGAAGTTTTGTTTCAAAGACATGGGCGGATGTAATAATGACATTGTTATTTTTGTGCGGCGGATTTTTGATTATTATATTTTTTGCCCGGGATCTCAATCTTATTTCCCTTGGAAGTCGAACAGCTTCTTCCCTTGGGGTGCATACAAAAAGGGTGACTCTAATTCTTCTTGTTACCGCATCCATGGTAACAGCTATTTGTGTTTCAGTATCCGGTATTATCGGATTTGTTGGACTTCTTGTCCCCCACATGGTGAGATTTCTAACAGGTCCTGATAATCGCAAGCTTATTCCAGTCTCGATGTTGTCAGGTGCAATACTCTTATTGTCCGCCGATACATTCACCAGGGCTATTCTTCCAGGCGAGATTCCCATAGGTGTATTGACAGCTCTGATCGGTGGCCCGTTTTTCTGTTATATTTTCAGGAAAAGACAGACTGCAAGGTCAGGTGAATAAATGGCTTTTGAAGTTGAAAAACTAGAATATTTTTATAAAGAAAAAAAGGTCATAGACAAAATTTCCATAAACCTTGATTCAGGTAAATTTTACGGAATCATAGGTCCGAACGGTTGCGGAAAAACCACTTTTATCGATCTTCTTACTAAACACAGTCAACCTGTATCAGGAAGCATTAAATATAAAGGAAAGAAACTTGCTTCGTATTCAAAGAAAGAATTGTCAAAAGAGATCTCTTTAGTTCCGCAAAATTTCTATATAAATTTTCCATTTACAGTAGAAGAAATAGTCATGATGGGCCGCTATCCGCATATTCCCCGTTTCTCCGCTCCATCTTTAAAAGATTTTAAAACTGTAAAGGAGATAATGGAAAAGACCAAAATTTATGATTTTAAAAATCGTTTTATTACGGAGCTTAGCGGGGGGGAGAGACAGAGAGTCATTTTTGCCAGAGCGCTTGCCCAGGATACACCGATTTTAGTTCTGGATGAAGCAACTTCAAACCTTGACATCAATTATACAATAAGTTTGCTTAACATTGCAAAACAAAGTGTTAGAAAAGAAAGAAAGACGGTAATTGCAGTGATGCAGAATATTAATCTTGCTGCAATTTACTGCGATGACTTGATATTCATCAGGCAGGGGCGTATTGAAACTCATGGCCAAACAGATAAAATATTAACTCCTGATACAATACGATCTGTTTTTAAGGTGGAGACAAAAATCTATTTTGAGCCGTATTCAAATTCAAAGCAGGTTGTTTTTAAGAGATGAAAAATCAGGTATTAAAAATAGTTAAGACCTTTTTTTCTCTGGTAGCCATTGAAGCATTATGCCATCTTGTAGCTATCAGTGCATTGGCTTCGAACTTTTGTGTAGTAAATAAAAGCAGAATAATCGATCAGGCAGGCAGGAGTATTAGTGTTGAAAAACCGTTTAAAAGGATTATTTCTCTTTACGGCGCTCATACTGAAAACCTGTTTGCATTAGGCCTTGAAAAAGAAATTATCGGTGTATCGCGAAACGAGGCTTTTCCTGAAAAAGCAAAGACAAAGCCGGTCTTTTCATATCATGATGATCCTGAAAAGTTTTTAGCAGCTTGCCCCGATCTTGTTTTAATACGACCCATGATCGACCGCGGTTATCCACAGTTGATGGCAAGGCTGGAAAAGAGTAAAATTAAAGTCATATCATTACAGCCTGCTACAGTAGATGAAATGTTCAACTACTGGAAGATACTTGGCATTCTTACAGGAAAACAGAATGAAGCATCAGATATGACCCGGCATTTTAAAAAAAGGGTATCTTTTATTAAATCCAGAACAAGAGATCTGACTTTTAAAAAAAAGGCATATTTTGAAGCCATACACAAGAGAATGAAAACCTTTTCCCCTGACTCAATGGCAATATTTGCCCTTGAAACAGCAGGGGGGATAAATATCGCAATAGACGCAAAACCGATAAGGAAAACAAATATCGCAGCTTATGGCAAAGAACGAATCCTCTCCCATGCTGCTGAAATAGATGTCTATCTTGCACAAAATGGAGCCATGAACTGCCCAACAATATCTCTTATTAAAAACGAAACAGGATTCAGGTTAATCAAGGCGGTAAGAGAAGACCAGGTATATATTATTGATGAAATGATAGTATCGCGACCTACTTTAAGGCTTCTTAAAGGAATACAGGAAATCGGCAAAATTCTTTATCCGGAAATCTTTATTGAGAATTAGGACACAGATTTGCACAGATTAACACGGATTTTCATAATGTTGGGATTTTCCATAGCAGATAAAAATAATATATCTGTGTAATCCGTGTTTCTCCGTGTCCTATTTGGGAAACAAAAGTTATAAAAATAAGGAGATTATTATTAAAGGATTCGTAATAGCCGGAACTCAGAGTGGATGCGGAAAGACAACCATCTCTCTTGGGCTCATGGCAGCTTTAAAGAGACACAGGCTTAATGTTGCACCTTTTAAAGTTGGCCCGGATTTTATAGATCCCGGGCATCATTCAAGAATAACAGGTGCTGTCAGCAGAAATTTAGATGGCTGGATGCTGCCGAAAGATTACAACCTTAAATGCTTCAGAAAAAATGCAAGGAAAGCGGATGTTGCTGTAGCAGAAGGCGTGATGGGACTTTTTGATGGGTATGATGGTAGAAGTGAAGCAGGCTCAACTGCTCAAATGGCAAAATGGCTCGGGCTTCCGGTTATACTGGTGGTTAATGCAAAGAGTATGGCTCGCAGTGCAGCAGCACTTGTCCAGGGGTTTGAACGGTTTGATAAAGATCTAACTTTTGCAGGTGTTATTTTTAATAATATCGGAAGTAAAAGGCACTTTGAATATTTAAAAGAAGCCCTTAAAGACAATGTCAAAATGCTATGCATGGGTGGCATTCCCTATAGCAAAGATATTACAATGCCGGAAAGGCATCTTGGTCTGGTTACATCTCAGGAACATCCATTATCAGATAAGTATAAAGACAGGCTTGCAGATCATATTGAAAAAAATATCGACATAAAAACACTTCTTGATTTACTCCCGGAAGTTAAAAGTACCCAAGAAAAGTCTGAAGATGCAGATTTTACAATTAGAGCGGATGTAAGGATCGGACTTGCCAGGGACAATGCCTTTTGCTTTTATTATCAGGACAACCTAGACATGCTGGAAAAAAATGGTTCGCAGCTTGTCGAATTTTCACCCATGGATGACAAGAGCCTTCCGGAAAATCTTGACGGGATTTATCTGGGAGGGGGCTATCCTGAGCTTTTCGCAAAGCAACTTTCAGATAATGTGAAGATGCGAAGACAAATAAAGGAAAGCAGCAAAAGAGGTATGCCTGTTTACGGAGAGTGTGGCGGGTTTATGTATCTTTGCAGAGAAATCCGGGACACAAAAGGGAATACATATCCGATGATCGGCTGTTTTGATTTTGCAACACAAATGTTTACACGGTTGAAATCACTTGGTTATAGAGAGATAAAGCTGGTCAGAGATACGCTGACGGGAAAACGTGGTGAGACCATTAGAGGACATGAATTTCACTATTCGGAAATAAAAGTGCCAAAAGATAAAAACGAAGATAAAAACGGAGATAGAAACAAAGCAGAAACGGTTTATGACGTTTCAGCAAGAGCAGGAATAAATAAAACAGATGAAGGCTACATAGTCAACAGAACACTCGGCAGTTATATACATCTTCATTTTGGCAGCCGCCCGGAGGCGGCTGCATGTTTTGTTGAATTCTGTCGAAATTACAAAAGAGAATCCATCTATGAAACCCGATGAAATTGAAACCTTAAGTTTTAAGATAATAGACGAAGAAGCAGGCAGGCATAACTTTCCTTCCGAAAAGTGGTCTGTCGTGCGACGGGTGATCCATACTACAGCCGATTTTGAATATATCAGGTCTGTTCGTTTTCATCCAGATGCCATATCATGTGGAATAAATGCCTTACGAAATGGAAAAAAGATCGTCACTGATACCAACATGGCAAGAGTGGGAATCAGAAAAAGCGATCTTGAAAGCTTCGGCACGGAAGTAAAATGTTTTATGTCTGATCCCGAAGTTGGCCGGATTGCATCAAAAACCGGGGTTACCAAAGCAAAAGCAGCAGTTGATGCGGCAATATCCGATATGGAAGACGGTATTTACGTAATAGGGAATGCTCCCACAGCCCTTTTGCGGCTTATAGAGTTGGTAAAAGATAAAAAAGCAAAACCTGCTCTGATTATCGGACTTCCAGTGGGGTTTGTAAATGCTGCGAAATCTAAAGCCGCACTTGTTGAAATTGATTATCCGTATATTACAAATAAGGGAAGAAAAGGCGGTTCCAATGTTGCTGCCAGTGTGGTGAATGCGCTGGCAAAACTGGCTATATTAAATTCGTAACGAGGAGATAATGAACAAGAAAAAAGCAGGAAGTTTATACGGCATAGGGGTAGGACCGGGTGATCCGGAACTTATTACAATAAAAGCCTCAAAAATATTAAACAGGGTTGATGTAGTTTTTGCAGCAGCATCTACGAAAAACAGTTACAGTCTGTCTGTAAGCATTGCAAAGCCCCATATTCCGGAAACAACTTCAGTAAGAATGCTATCTTTTCCAATGACAAGAGATAAGAAAAAGACTGAACAGGCATGGAAAGATCATGCACATACAATTATAAAAGAGCTTGAACTCGGTAGAGATGTTGCTTTTTTAACATTGGGAGATTGCATGACCTATTCCACCTATGGATATGTTTTAAAGCATATTCGCAAGATTGCACCCAACGTGAAAGTAAAAAATATACCAGGGATTACTTCATACCAGGCAGCAGCATCCAGTCTTAACACACCGTTAGTCGAAGGTGAAGAAACGCTCATGGTTGTTTCAGGTGCCAGGGGTGGAGAACATCTAAGGCAGCTTTCCGTCAAACCGGAATGCATAGTTTTTCTAAAAGCATACAAAAATGTTGAAGATATTAACTCTGCACTAAATGAAACCGGAGTTTATAAAAGCAGTGTCGGAGTTAAAAACTGCGGGCATCAGGAAGAAGAAATCATCAGGAATATTGATAAGCTTGGCAAAAGAAAGCCGGATTACTGGACTTTGATTATCGCAAAACAAAAAGATGATGCATAAAGAGGCAAAGCCAAAATACATATCGCTGACAGTATCCTTTGCTTTGTCTGCTGCTGTGCTGTTTATCGGAATATATACTATTAACGATCTCAGTGTTCAAAAAGTAGTGTCAAAGCTTTTGTGGCCGCTTTTACGTCTTATGCTTTTTATTGGAGCAGGACTTGCGGCAGGTCAGCTAATTGAAGCTTCGGGCTGGACAAAAAGGTTCGCAGTACTGGCCAGGCCTTTCTTTAAATTTGGTAATCTTGGAGATAGATGCAGCGCTGCTTTTACAACAGCTTTTATTTCAGGTGTTGCTGCAAATGCTATGCTTCTTGATTTTTTTAAGGACGATAAGATATCTCGCAGACAGCTATTTTTAACCAATTTCGTCAACCAGTTCCCGGCTTTTTTTCTTCACTTACCCACTACAGTTTTTATTGTATTGCCCCTTACAGGGTTTGCAGGAGCTATCTATTTTATTATAACTTTTACTGCAACTCTTTTTAGAACTGTCCTTTTTATTTTTTACGGACATTTGAGACTTTCAATACATACGCAGAATTATAAAAATGAAAAAAAAATACTTTTTAAAGATTCCAAAAATCAGGAAAAAGGACTTTGGGAAAGGATAAAGGAAAAATTTCCAAAGCGTATTATTGATGTTACGATATATGTTGTTCCGGTTTATATAATTGTTTTTCTATTAAATGACGCAGGTGTTTTTAACATGATGCGAAGCTGGCTTGCCGACTATTTTGTAACAGCATTTATGCCCGTTGAGGCCCTTTCAGTGATAATTTTAAGTTTTGCTGCCGAGTTTACTTCAGGGTTCGCAGCTGCAGGGGCGCTCCTTGATGCCGGCGTAATTACAACAAAGCAGACTGTTTTAGCTCTGATTATCGGAAACATAATTGCATTTCCCATTCGTGCTCTGCGTCATCAGTTGCCAAGATATATCGGAATCTTTTCTCCGAAGATGGGAACCCAGTTGCTGCTAATGGGCCAGGGTTTTAGGGTCGTTAGTCTTGTCATTATGGGAACAATTTATTATTATCTGGGGTGAATACAGTTTTTTGTAACATCTATGCTTATTACGAATTCAGCATATATCAATGGCTAACAAAAGAAGGCTAAGAACAGGGTTTACAACAGGGACTGCGGCGGCCGCGGCAGCAAAGGGGGCTCTTTCTTTGATTTTAACCGGCGAAAAATCTTCAAGCGTTCAAATAGAATTTTTAACAGGCGAAAATATCAATATTCCCATATATACTTGTGAATATGAGGGAAAAAAGAAATCGAAATGCACGGTTATAAAAGATGCAGGGGATGATCCTGATATAACACATAAGGCGGAAATTGGAGCAACAGTCACGCTGCTGGACAAAGAAAATCAAAGGAGTGTATCTATAACCGGGGGAAAGGGTGTAGGGGTTGTCACAAAGCCTGGCCTTGAGATTGAGCCCGGAGAAGCTGCAATAAACCTGGGCCCCAGAAAAATGATTACACAGACTGTTACGGGGTTATTAAAAAATCATAATAAAAACATCTCTGTAGAAGTTGAAATATTTGTACCAGAAGGAAAAAAGCTTGCTGAAAAGACTTTAAATGCAAGGCTGGGAATTCTTGGTGGAATATCTATTCTGGGAACCACAGGTGTTGAAAGACCAATGTCCCATGACGCTTATATCGCAACAATCAAATCTTCATTGTCGGTTGCAAAGGCCTCCGGTCTGAAAAGAGTTGTATTAACAACCGGTCGTCGCAGTGAAAGATTTTCCCAGGCTCTGTTTGAGAAGCTTTCTGAAGAAGCTTTTATTCAGATCGGAGATTTTTTCAAAATGTCCCTTGAAGCTGCATCTAAAAAGGGTTTTAATAAGATTACACTTGCGGTTTTTTTCGGAAAAGCGGTAAAAATGGCACAAGGAGTGCCACACACACATGCCGCAAAGTCAAGTTTGAGCATGAAAAAGCTTTCAGAATGGTCATTTGAGATTACAAAAAATCGTGAATTTGCTGAAAAAATAGCGTCTGCCAATACAGCCAGACATGCATTTGATTTAATAGTCGATGAATATCCAAAAGTCGTTTCTTATGTTGGGAGGCTAGTGGTTAAGGCTGCACGGATATTTGCAAGTTCTGGTATAGATATACAGGGTATTATATTTGATTTCAGCGGGAATGTTGTATTTGATTCAGATGCTAAGGGGATAAAACAAACATGAAACCAGTATCCGTTATAGGAGTGGGACTTACTCCGGAAGATCTTACCGCAAAGCACCTGAAAATAATTAAAGATGCTGCTGTGCTGGTAGGGGGGAAACGGCATCTTGAGTATTTCAAGGATTATACGGCAGATAAAAAGGAGATAAGCAAAGATCTAAAAGGAGTTATTCGCTATATAAAAAGTAAAATGGGCAGGAAAAATGTTGTAGTACTTGCATCCGGTGATCCGCTGTTTTTCGGAATCGGTTCATTGCTGATCAAATCACTGGGCACTGACAATGTTGTGATATATCCTAACATTTCTACTATTGCTGCAGCCTTTTCAAGGATAAAGGAACCCTGGAATGATGTTTCAGTCGTAAGTTTACATGGCAGGGATAGTGAAATAGAACTTTTTAAGCTAATAGCTTCAAAGGATAAGATTGCAGTTTATACGGATCCTGAAAAAAATCCTGCATGGATTGCAAAACTTCTTATTAAAAAAAATATTATAGATTTTAATATTTGCGTTTTCGAAAAGCTTGGTACATCTTCAGAGCGATTTAAATGGTATACAATTAAAAAGGCTGCCGGAATGAAGTTTTCGGAGCCTAACCTGGCAGTATTAAAACAGATTGAATGTCAACCTGAAAAAAAACATAACACTTTTTTCGGAATGCCTGATAAATGGTATGATCATAATAAAGGATTGATCACTAAGGCAGAGGTAAGAGCTGTTACTCTTTCCAAACTGCGAATTTTACCTGAACATTTTTTATGGGATTTAGGCGCAGGAAGTGGTTCCATTGCTGTTGAAGCATCAATTCTTGCAAATAATGGGATGACATTTGCTGTAGAGCAAAAGAAAGAAAGGGTGAAGCAAATCGATAATAACAGGAAGCGCTTTAGAATAAAAAACATGAAAGTAATAGAAGCAACGCTTCCAAGGGGACTTGAAAAGCTGCCTGAGCCGGATAGGATATTTATAGGAGGAGGCGGACGAAATCTAAAAAATATTATAAATGCTGCTGCAAGTTATCTTAAACCTGACGGAATAATTGTTATTAATACGATACTTATCCCATCAATTGAGACTGCTCTGGAAACATTGAAGCAACTTGATTTTAAAACAGATATAGTCCAGGTCCAAATCAGCAGGTCTAAAGAAATGTCCTGGGGAGAAATGCTTGAGGCTGAAAACCCGGTATGGATAATTACAGGTATGAAGACAGATGGTAGCCATTCACGGCTTGAAACTTGAAATTGGAAAGTAGAAATTCGGGAGAAAAGTATGAAAACCAAATTTCCAATTTCATAACGCTGACTAATGCCTTCAAACAGCGACCCACTTAAAATCGGATCACCTGAATGCTCATTTTGGCATATTCTTCAACAGACTAAATTAATAAAAATATGAAAATCACGCCGAATATTAAAAATAATGGTAGCCATGTATCGCATCCTGTAATATTCGTAGGGGCAGGACCTGGTGATCCCGAGTTGATAACTGTTAAGGGACAACGAGCCCTTGCTGATGCAGATCTTGTTATTTATGCGGGTTCTCTTGTGCCTGAAGCTGTATTAAAATGGACAAAACCTGGAACAAAGGTTTTAAACAGTGCTTCCATGAACCTTGAAGAGATTGTAGGTGAAATGGAAAAAGCTCAAAGAGATGGAAAACGGGTCGTTCGCCTGCATACAGGAGATCCGAGCCTTTATGGCGCTATATTTGAACAGATGGCAAAGCTGGATAAAATTTCGATCCCCTATGAAGTCATTCCTGGAGTAACCGCTGCTTTTGCCGCTGCAGCAGCCATGAAAATCGAATATACCATGCCTGAGGTTTCACAGACACTTATTTTAACCCGTATGGCCGGTAGAACACCTGTACCTGAAAATGAAGCGCTGGAATCACTTGCAGAGCATAAAGCTTCCATAGCAATTTATCTTAGCATATCCATGGTTGACGAGGTGGCGAGGATACTTGAAAAAGCATATGGAAAAGATGCAACGTGTGCAGTTGTTTTCCGTGTCAGTCAGCCGGAAGAAAAGATTATTTTTACACATCCCGGGAAGTTGCCTGATATAGTAAGAAAAGAGAAAATAACCAGCCACGCCCTTATTATAGTCTCAAGAGTGATGGATATTGATAAAAATGAAGTGAGATTTAAGTCTAAACTATATGATAAGGATTTTTCACACGGGTATAGAAAGAAGAAAAAGGATAAAATCGCCCTGTGGGCTGTAACACCTAAAGGCGCAGTCCTTGCTAAAAAAATTTCAGAGAGTATGCCGGATACCGAATTGCACCTTTCTGATAATTTGAATATAAATGATATCCGGGTTTCTTATTCTGAAAGACTGTCCGATGCTGTATCAAGGGAGTTTCATGCATACAGTGGGCATATTTTTCTCATGTCAACAGGTATTGTAATGCGACTTGTATCTTCACATCTAAAAAGTAAAACGACTGATCCGGCAGTAGTTGTAATAGATGAGCTTGGGCAGCATGTAATCAGTCTTGTTTCCGGTCATATCGGTGGGGCAAATGAACTTGCGATAAAGGTTGCAGTGTTAACAGGAGCTGAACCTGTTATAACCACAGCTACGGATGTAAACGATGTGCCTGCGATTGATGTTCTGGCTAAGCAGCTCAACCTTTTCATAGAAAATCCGGAAGCTATAAAAAAGATAAACATGGCATTCCTTAATGAAAAGAAAATATATCTCCACGATCCATACGAATTGTTGTGTGGAAGTATAGATTCATCATATATTTATAAAGATGTTAATAAAGAAAAAAATATGGGAAATAAAGATATTTCCTGTGTCTATATAGATGACATTCTGGCCGATCTTTCAAAACAAACGCTGATATTAAGACCCGGATCACTTGTTGCAGGAATTGGATGCAACAGTAATACATCGATGAATGAAATAAAGGGATTTTTTGGAGAAGTACTTGAAGAATCAAAGCTTGCAATAGCCAGCGTGATACGTATTGCTACGATTAACTTGAAAGCTGATGAACCGGGGCTGATAGCTTTTGCAGAGGATTTGAGTCTGCCGATAGTCTTTTACGAAAAAGAAGAATTGAACGGGGCAGTCGGTATTAAGAGACCATCCGCGATGGTGGCAAAACATACAGGAGCAGAAAGCGTATGCGAAGCAGCGGCAATTCTTGCATCGAACAACGGAAAACTGATAGTAGAGAAACATTCAATCAGAAATGTGACAGTGGCAATCGCCAGAATATCCTTTACATAATCGGGATTGGTCCGGGAAGTTTCGATCATATATCCAAACGTGCAAATGACGTTCTTAAGTCTGTAGATACAGTAGCAGGATATACAACCTATATTGATTTGGTCTATCCTCTCATTAAGGATAAGAATATAATCAGTACAAAAATGACCAAAGAGATAAACCGAGTTGAGGAGGCCATTGATGTTGCTTTTTCCGGAAGATCGTGTGCCATTATTTCAAGCGGTGACCCGGGAATTTATGCCATGGCCGGACTCGCTTTTGAGATTTGCAAAAAGAAAAATATCAAGATTACACCTTCTTCTTCGCGTGCAAAATCTTCGATGGCAGTCGAGGTTATTCCAGGAATACCCGCACTCTGTGCCGGCGCATCACTTTTGGGGGCGCCATTAAGCCATGATTTTGCAGCTATAAGTCTTAGTGATCTTTTAACTCCATGGGAGGTTATTGAAAAACGGATAGAAGCCGCAGCGAGTGCGGATTTTGCAATTGTTTTATATAACCCTAAAAGTAAAAAAAGAACCTGGCAACTTGAAACAGCACAGAAGATTATATTAAAATACAGAGATAAAAAAACTCCTGTCGGAATTGTTGTAAGCGCCATGCGAAAAGATGAAATGGTGACGCTTGTTTCCCTTGAAGAGCTTCACATAGCATACGCAAACATGCAGACAACTGTATTTATCGGAAACAGCAAGTCGTTTAAATATCTCGATTTTATGGTTACACCAAGGGGGTATGACAAGAAGTATATGGGCGCTTAGTTATATTTTTGCCGGATGGACTGCGGAAGGTTTACTAAAAAAATAAACATCGAACATCGTGGCGCCAACATCGAATTTTAAATGGGAAAAGATGAAGAAACAGAAATAGTCGTAAGATGTTAGGTATTGTTTTTTTATTCAATTTTAAAATAATTTGAGGAGCGGAGCGACATCATTATTCGAC
This sequence comes from Thermodesulfobacteriota bacterium, assembly GCA_034189135.1. Lineage (NCBI taxonomy): Bacteria > Pseudomonadati > Thermodesulfobacteriota > Thermodesulfobacteriota bacterium. Next base: position 52,456 of record JAXHVO010000032.1, read on the forward strand.
GTTCGATGTTGGACGTTCGATGTTCAGCAATTTGTTGGAGATAAAATATGAAAGGATATGTACAGGTTTACACAGGAAACGGTAAGGGGAAAACAACGGCTGCACTGGGGCTTTCTGTAAGGGCGGTAGGAGCTGGATTGAAAGTCTTTATCGTGCAGTTTCTGAAAATGGGAGATTACAGTGAAATAAAAGCGCTTGAAAGATTTTCTGATCTCATTACCATAGAACAGTATGGAGTTGGCCGTTTTGTCAGGGGAAAGCCATCACCTGAAGATATAGAAGCAGGTAGAAAAGGTCTTGAAAAATTGAAATCAATAATTTTAGCAGGTGAGCATGATGTGGTGGTTATTGAAGAAGGAAATGTTGCGGTAATGTGCGGTCTTTTTTCAGCGCAGGATCTTCTGGCTATTATTAAAATGAAACCGGATAGTATGGAGATAGTTGTTACTGGACGGGGTGCCACACCTGAAATAATTGAAAGGGCGGATCTTGTCACAGAGATGAAAGAAATCAAACATTATTATCAAAAAGGGGTGAAGGCCAGGATTGGAATCGAAAAATAAAGTTGATGGCTTTATAAAGAGCGATATGTTATGGCTTTGTACTAAAAAACAATTTTGCGGGTTTGTTTTGAACCGCAGAATATTGAACAAGGAATAATGAATATCGAAGAAAGGTATTCTAACATTTTTAATATCTAAAAAGATAGAGCGTAGCGAATGCATACTTAGTCATTTGACATAAGATTCTTCAGGATAAAAAATGATTGCTGAAAATGCCGATTATTATATTGACGGTGTACTTGAAGGGAACAGGCGGGTTATTGCAAAAACCATTACACTTGTTGAAAGTTCGCTGCCCGCTCATCAGGAAAAGGCAAAAACGATAATTGATAATCTTTTGCCGTATAGCGGAGAAGCGGTTCGTATTGGTATAACAGGGATTCCGGGTGTTGGCAAAAGTGCATTTATTGAGAGTTTCGGCATGATGCTGTTAAAGGATGATCATCGCATCGCAGTTCTTGCGGTGGATCCCAGCAGTAAAAAAAGCGGCGGAAGCGTCATGGGTGACAAGACGCGTATGGAAAGGCTTTCTGTGGAAGAATGTGCATTTATACGACCATCTCCATCAGGGGGAACCCTTGGTGGCGTTGCGAGAAAAACCAGGGAAACCATGATTGTATGTGAGGCCGCCGGTTTTGATGTAATAATAGTGGAAACAGTTGGTGTGGGTCAGTCGGAAACAACGGTTGCATCAATGGTCGATTTTTTTCTTGTGCTGATGCTATCAGGTGCAGGGGACGAACTTCAGGGGATAAAAAAAGGGGTGCTGGAACTTGCCGATGCGATTACAATAACCAAAACTGACGGCGATAATATTGAAAAAGCCAAACGTGCAAGGAAAGAGTATGAAACAGCACTGCATTTAATAAATCCGTCTTCCGCAAACTGGTTACCTCCGGTGACCACCTGCAGTGCCATTAAGTTTGAAGGTATGGAAAATATTTGGAACATTATTTTGAATCACCGGGATAAACTAAAATCCAACGGGGAGTTTGAAGAAAAACGTAAAAACCAATCCATAGAGTGGATGTGGTCACTAGTGGAAGAAGGGCTTAAAGACCAGTTTTATAAAAATACGGATGTAAAAACGATGTTGCCAAAAGTTAAAAAAGAAGTGGAAAAAGGAAAAATGGCACCCACCGCCGCCGCTTTTAAGCTGCTTTCATTTTTTTCTCATAAAGGAGTATCATCGTCTACAGGTTCAAATAGACGCCATAATGATTTTTAAAACTTAAATGTTTATACGGAAATATTGCTCAACATACGACCCATCCGGCTTTTGACTGATTAAAAATACGAGATGCCCACAAGTTATAACTCAAGTTTCGTACCCCTTATCCACGGTGGAGGCGGAATTCTTAAGGCACTGATTGGTGTTAAGGGTGTGAATCGAGACAGTTGTATTATTTTCTTCCAGGGGATATGAATTGAATCAGTTGCAGCGTGTCCGGATATTTGGGATACAGTCTATCCGTTGCTAAACAATATAACAGGGACTGCATCTCCCAAATATCCGGACACGGCGAAAAGGGGTAATAGATGACCCACATATCCCCTTACAGAAAAAAATATAACCGTTTAGATTCACATCTGATTTTATATGTTACCTGACGTCAGGGCATTACTTTCAGCCAAACCGGGGTGAGAAACTTGAGTTATAATTATTTTACCCTTGCCAATGACCAGAGGTAATTACAGAGCTAAACCCCCAGCTAAGCTGGGGAGAATGGCAAAAGCTATGCTGAGTATTTAAAAAATGCTCCTTTTGGATTAAAGGTAACAGCGCTGATTCTGTGACCAAAATCCAAGA
>JAXHVO010000033.1 GCA_034189135.1 Thermodesulfobacteriota bacterium
ATGGATTTGGTCGCAGAACAGTAATTTTAACACAATAATACCCCTTAAGGGGTTATCAGTATCGATGCCCTTATAGGGCTTTATGCAAGCCTCCGGCTGGGCCGGAGGTCATGACTAATAACTCAAGTTTTGCACCCCTTATCTACGGTGGAGCCGGAATTCTTAAGACGCCGATAGGTGTTGTAGGTGTGAATCGAGACAGTTATATTATTTTCTTCCAGGGGATATGGATTGAATCGGTTGCAGCGTGTCCGGATATTTGGGATAAAGTCTACCCGTTGCTATAGTAATTCTCATAAATATGTTCCGTTTTAAATGAGGAAACTGTCTGAGTGTATTAGAAATCGTTAAGAAAGAACTTAAGTGAAATATTGTTTATTTTTTGAAGTAGTTGTAATACCGAAATTAATTATTATAAAGACAGTTAGTTCTTTCTTTACGATTTCTTATATACGAGTTTTTCATCGTTTAAAACGGAATATATTTATGAAAAACGGTATAAACAATATAAAAGGACGGTCTATCCCAAATACCCGGACACTGCGATAAGGTGGAATAGATGACCCACATATTCCCTTACAGAAAAAAATACAACTGTCTCGATTCACCTCTGATTTTATATGTTACGTGACGTCAGGGCATTGCTTTCCGCCAAACCGGGGTGCGAAACTTGAGTTAATAATTCATGGATCATTTCCCGATTAGTTGTAGTTAATTAAGGCAATTCAAAAGAGAAATCTTCAAGTGAGTCGCTGTGGTTTCAGAGAGTACAAGGGTTCCAGAATTAAGGGGCTCAAGTGATCCGCCGTGAAGCAGGCGGTGATAGACCGGAAAACAAAGAGAAGTCAGGTTTGCCGATGGATACGATAGAGACATATAATGCGGATTTGATCGACGCCCAGTACCGTAAATGGCAGGCCAATCCGGATTCGGTTTCCCGGGACTGGCGGGCTTTTTTTAAAGGGTTTGAGATTGCCCACGGTCAGGCACCGGCCGCGGATGCAGTCTGGGACAGGGAGCAGGTGATCAAACAGTCCCGGGTGGAGGCGCTTAAATATCGTTACCGGGATCTCGGGCACCTCCTGGCCTGTATGGACCCGCTGATTGCCTGCCCCACCGAGCATCCACTGCTCAGTCTTGAATCATTCGGCCTGACCATAGACGACCTGGAACGGAAATTTTTCACCCGGCGATTCGCCGAGACCGAACAGGCGCCCCTCAAAGAGATTATTCACCGGCTTAAAGAGACTTACTGCCGGTCCGTTGGTGTAGAATACATGCACCTGCAGGATCCTCAGGAGCGTCGCTGGTTGGAGGATCGTATGGAGCCGGTCCGCAACTGCCCGCAATTCGATGCGGTGGAAAAAATTCGAATTTTTAAAAAACTGAGTCAGTCAACCCTTTTTGAAGAGTTTTTAAATAAAAAATACATCGGTGTGACCCGCTTTTCACTGGAAGGCGGTGATGCAATCATTCCATTGATGGATGCCATTGTGCAGCGTTTGGCTGACAGGGGGGTACAAGAGATTATTCTCGGCATGGCCCACCGGGGGAGGCTAAATGTCCAGGCTCATATTCTGGGAAAAGAGTATGAACAGATTTTTAGCGAATTTGAAAGCTGTTACAATCCGGAGGAACTGGTGGGTGACGGAGACGTTAAGTACCATAACGGCTATCTGGCAGAAATAGATACGGCACGGGGACAGAAACTAAAGATGTTTTTGGCTAACAACCCGAGCCATCTGGAAGCCGTTAACCCGGTGGTGGAGGGGATTACACGGGCCCGTCAGGACATAATGGACGACAATGAACGGCACCGGGTTGTTCCACTACTGATACACGGTGATGCCGCATTTTCAGGCCAGGGCGTGGTGATGGAAACCCTGAACATGTCACAACTGGATGGTTATCGCACCGGTGGCACCATACATATTATTATCAACAATCAGATCGGTTACACCACCTTGCCTGAAGACGCTCGGTCCACCCGTTATTCCACCGATTGTGCCAAAATGCTGATGGTGCCCATATTTCACGTGCACGGCGAAAACCCTGAAGCAGTTGTCCATGTTGCCCGCCTTGCCGCCGACTACCGGATGACCTTTAATAAGGATGTGGTGGTGGATGTAATCTGCTACCGAAGATACGGCCACAATGAAGGCGATGAACCCTATTTTACCCAGCCGCTGATGTACGAACGGATCCGGCAGCGACCTTCGCTGAATCGCATTTATGGAGACCGACTTCTGGAAGATGGTGTGGTTGATAAAAATCAGGTCGAAAAAATCGAAAGCAGCATCACAAAACTGCTGGAAGAGGCATATGATGAAATTCAGGGAAGTGCCTGTCCGTTTCCCCAAGACCGTTACTACGAGAACTGGGAAGGATTTCATGGCAAATACTCACACCAGCCGGTTTCCACCGGCGTTAAGAAGGCCAAACTAATCAATCTGGCCCGCCGGCTAAACAGCATTCCAGCGGATTTTAACCTTTTTGTAAAACTGGAACGTTTGCTGAATAATCGATTGGAAACAGTAAAAAATGATTCTGGAATCAATTGGGCCAACGCAGAGGCGCTTGCGTTTGCTTCTCTGGTAACCGAAGGAATTCCGGTTCGTCTGAGTGGGCAGGATTGCAGGCGCGGAACCTTCAGCCAGCGCCACAGCGTTTTGATGGATACCCAGACCGGGAAAAATTTCATACCGCTGAATCATCTGGACAAGTCCCAGAGCGTATTTTCGGTATACAACAGCCTGCTGGCCGAGATGAGCGTTCTGGGATTTGAATACGGATATTCCGTGGCGCAACCTGCGGGATTGACAATTTGGGAAGCCCAGTTTGGTGATTTTGTCAACAACGCGCAGTCAATGATCGATCTGTTTATAGCCAGTGGCGAGGCCAAGTGGCAGCGACTCAGTGGTTTGGTGCTGTTACTGCCCCATGGGCTGGAAGGACTTGGGCCGGAGCATTCCAGTGCCCGGTTGGAGAGATTTCTGCAACTGTGCGCCGAAAATAACATGCTGGTGTGCAACCCCACTACACCAGCCCAGTATTTTCACCTTTTGCGACGTCAGGTAAATAGCCGGGTCCGCAAACCGCTGATTGTCATGACTCCCAAAAGCCTTTTGCGGCACCCGCTGGCGGTTTCATCCCTGGATGACCTGGCATCCGAATCTTCATTCTTTCAGGAAGTGCTGGATGACAACCTGCAACCGCAACAGGTCAAACGCATACTGCTGTGCAGCGGAAAAGTATATTACGCATTGTTGCAGAGAAGGAATGAGTTGAAAACCAGCCACAGTGGCATCATCCGGCTTGAGCAGTTCTATCCTTTCCCTGAAGCACAGATGAAAAAAACCCTTTCCCGTTACAAACAGACGCGGAAGTGGTACTGGGTACAGGAGGAGCCCGCCAATATGGGTGGGTGGCAGTTTGTTCGCAACCGGCTGGAGAAATTAATCGGGAAGCCGCTGGAATATATCGGCCGCAAACAAGCATCTACACCGGCCACCGGCTTTCCGGCAATCTACCAGCAGCAGCAAGCGGCCTTAATCGACCAGGCCATGGGAACCACAGCGGTACACCCCAAAGGTCGGACTAAATAAAATGAGACACCGGTGAACACAGATTATCAGGTTTTCAAGAATAAAGAACTTACTGGCAGAATCATTGGTGTCTTTGGTGATGTATCAAACGCTTTCGGTTAAGATTTCCTTGAAAAAGGTGTATAACGATTTCAGGGATTAATTATCTGTGTGGATCTGTGTGTATCCGAACCCCATTACCTAAGGAGAAGTTATGATTGTCGAAATTAAAATCCCTGGTGTTGGAGAATCGGTCACCGAGGCCGTACTTGGTCAATGGTTTAAAAATGACGGAGACTTGGTGAAAAAGGGTGAACCGCTTTTTGTGATAGAAACGGATAAGGTCACCCTGGAGGTGGAATCCGAAGTAAACGGCGTTTTGAAGATCAAGGTGGCCGAGGGAGAGACGGTGGCCATCGGGGCGGTGGTGGGCACCATCGATACAGGGGCGGCTCAGGACGAGGCCGCAACGCCCGAAACCCTCCCGGCTTCCGCAGAAATAGAACCGACCGAAGCTGTAAAAGCCTCTTCGACGGAAACAACTCAGTCACCAACTACCGGGCCCGCCCAATCGCCGCAGGCTGCGGCCGAGGTTATCCTTTCACCGGCAGTGCGGCGACTGGTGTCCGAAAAAGGAGTGGATGTCACCCGTATTGCCGGCACCGGACCCGGCGGCCGGGTGACCAAAGGTGACGTTTTGCTCTACCTGGAACAGGCGCTGGTTGGAAAACCGGAACAACTTCCTGCTATTTCAGAGTCCGGTGCAGCGGAGGATTTACCGGTTGCAAGAGTGGCCGGTGAGTTGACTTCCCGTAAGCCGATGACTCCCATCCGACAACGTATCGCCGCTCGTTTGCTGGAGGCCAAACAGAGCACCGCCATGCTGACCACCTTTAACGATATCGACATGAGCCGGGTGATGGCCATGCGGGCGCAGTATAAAGAGTCATTCTTAAAAAAACACGGTGTTTCCCTTGGATTTATGTCTTTTTTTATCAAGGCATGTGTTGAGGCCCTTAAAGAATTCCCTGAAATTAACGCGTTCGTTGACGGTAAAGAGTTTGTCTATCACCATTACTACCACATCGGAGTCGCCATCGGCACCGGTAGGGGCCTGGTGGTGCCGGTGGTTCGACACTGCGAAAATCTCAGTATGGCCGGGATGGAGCAGGCTATTGTTGATTATGTGGCCAAGATCAAGGAAAATCGGCTGGACCTGGCCGATCTTGAAGGGGGCACCTTTACCATCACCAACGGGGGCGTATTCGGCTCTTTGATGAGCACGCCGATACTGAACACCCCCCAAAGCGCTATTTTGGGGATGCATCGGATTGAAAAACGACCGGTGGTGGTGGATGATGAGATTGCTATCCGTCCTATGATGTACGTGGCCCTCAGTTATGACCACCGGATTGTAGACGGTCGCGAGGCGGTCACTTTTTTAAAAAGTATCAAGGAGTTTGTGGAAAACCCCGAACGGATTATTATGGAGATTTAACTATGGCCAGCACAGAAAATTTTGACCTTGTTATCATCGGCAGTGGGCCCGGCGGATATGTGGCGGCGGTAAGGGCGGTTCAACTCGGCATGAGAGTGGCCTGCGTGGAAAAGGAAGATCGCCTGGGCGGCGTTTGTCTGCGGGTCGGCTGTATACCAAGCAAAGCTCTGCTCGATTCCAGCGAGTATTTTCAGCTGGCAAAGAATAAGCTGTCAGCTCACGGCGTTAAAACCGGCCGGGTGTCCCTCGATCTTCCGATCATGATGGCCCGCAAGGATAAAGTGGTGGAAGAACTCACCCACAACGTTCGTCGGCTTCTGGAAAGAAATAAAATTGAAATATTCCACGGCAGGGGGAGTCTGGCAGGAGATGGCCGGGTCAAGGTTTCCCAAACCAGCGGAAAGGGAAAGGCACAGACCCTGCAAGCCAAAACGATACTGCTTGCCACCGGCAGCGAGCCAATGACACTGCCCGGTATTCCGTTTGACGGGAATTATATCGTCAGTTCCACCGAGGCCTTGAAATTAGATACGGTACCCAAGCATTTGGGCATTGTAGGGGGGGGCTATATCGGCCTGGAACTGGGATCGGTGTGGCTGCGCCTGGGGGCTAAGGTTACGATGATTGAAATGCTGCCGAAGATCGCCACCCTGCTGGACGGACAGGTAGGGCGTACCCTGCAGAGGATTCTCAAAAAGCAAGGCTTCGATATTCGCCTGAAAACTACAGTCACCAAAGCCAAAGTGGTAAAGGGAAAAGTCCAGGTGGCTATTGAAGCCGGCGACAAAAAAGAGAATCTTACATTTGATCGCCTTCTGGTTGCGGTGGGACGCCGGCCGCTTACCCGTGGTTTGAGCCTGGAGAAAGCCGGTGTCAGAATCGATGTGAAAACGGGTCAGGTTCCGGTGAATGAAAAGTTCCAGACCAATGTTCCTCATATTTATGCCATTGGAGATCTGATACCCGGGCCCATGCTGGCCCACACGGCTTCAGCCGAAGGGATTGCCGCGGTGGAATGCATGGCGGGACAGCCCGGTGAGGTCAATTATGACGCCATTCCAGCAATCATCTACACAGCTCCGGAAGTAGCTACTGTCGGGCTTACAGAAGAACAGGTCAAAGAGCGCGGCGTGCCTTACTGTGTCGGCACTTACCCTTTTACCGGTGCCGGACGGGCTCGCTGCATGGGTGAAACCGACGGTTTTATCAAGCTCATCTCACACAGTAAGACGGATCGTATACTGGGAGTTCATATTATCGGCGCCCGTGCGGCAGACATCATTGCCGAATGTGTGTTGGCATTGGAGTTCGGGGCCAGTTCAGAGGATATCGCACGGACCATCCACGGTCACCCGACTTTTTCGGAAGCTTTGATGGAAGCGGCGGCTGCCACTCGCAAATGTGCGATTTACTCCTTTTAGACACCAGCGGAAAAATTTCCCAGGGACGAAACGAACTAAGATGGAAAAACGAACGTTTGATTCAAATGAATATATTGAAAGTGTATCCCATGAAAAAGAAATTGATTATGGCAGTTATTTTGCTCGGATTGATTGTCTTCACCGGTTGCAATTCTCCAGAAAAAGAAAAAATCGTTAAAGCCAAACCCCGTTCGGTGAAAATTACCGTGGTTGAGAGCCGCAATTTGCCGATAGTGGTCACCTCGGTGGGGAGGCTGATCCCCAATCGCGAAGTGGTCATTTCTTCGCAGGTGTCCGGAATTGTTCAGACTTATAGCGTGGATATGGGAGATACAGTGGTGGCAAATAAAATGGTGGTGGCACTCGATCCCACCGATTATCAATTGGCTTTGAGTGAGGCCAAGGCCAACCTTCTTTCGGTGAGGGCCCGCTATGCAGCTGCAAAAAACTCTTTTCTGCGAGCAGGGGAACTGCTGCCTGAAAAGGTGATTACCACGGAAGCCTATGAGAAAATCGAAGCCGAATATAAAGCCACCCAGGCGTCGGTGTCTCAGGCGGAAGCTGCAGTGGACATCAACCAAAGACGCCTGGATAAAACCGTGATCAAGGCACCGTTTGACGCTTTTGTGACCCGGAGGCTGGTTGAGAAGGGACAGAACATCAACATTGGTGATCCGGTTATGGCCATCGCAGACATGCGGAGCATGCGGGTGAAAATCCATGTCAACGAACAGGACTATGTCTATCTCGATAAGGATGATACGGTAGCCGTAATGGTTGAAGCCTACCCGGATGCTTCTTTTCCCGGACAGGTGGACAGGATCGGGGTCAAGGCTGATCCAAATACAAATACCTTTGAGGTCGAGATACTGGTTGCCAACTCGAACCAGTTATTCAAAGCCGGCCTGACTGCCACCGTGAACATTACCATCGATGAAATTGAAGATGCCATCATGATTCCCCAGAACTGTGTTCTGTTTCGAAAGAGCCGTAAAGAGGTTTTTGTAGTGGCAGACGGAGACCGGGCCGCGGTTCGGGAAGTCAAACTGGGCCGGGTGGATGGATCTTCCGTGCGGATAGTGAAAGGGATCGCGCCGGGTGATAAGCTGGTGACAAGCGGAGGTCAGTATCTCAAAGACGGTGACCGTGTGGTAATGGCTCACGATTGATGGTGGGTGAATCGGTTTTTATACAAGCCGCAGAGCGGTTGACCAATTCCTGATAAAAACAACAAACGCAGAGAAGGAAAATTGAAATTTTTTCAATATATTATTAACCGGTGGCTGATTTTTGCCCTGCTGGTGATCGCCCTTCCCATCGTGGCCGGCACATTCGCTTACCGGTCCCTGCCCAAGGAAGGTGAACCGGAAATATCGGCTCCGGTTGCCATTGTCGTTACCCTTTATCCCGGAGCCTCTCCCAGCGAGATCGAAAGCCTGGTAACCAATCCCATGGAAGAGGCCTTAAGCGATTTGAAAGACGTGGATGAGATGCGTTCGAATTCTGCCGAAGGTGTTTCCGTGGTCGTTATCGATTTTCAAGCAGAAGCCGATCTGGAGCGTTCCCTGCAGAAGGTTCGGGAAAAGGTAACCGACGCTCGAAAAGATCTTCCCGAAGATGCTGAAGACCCGGAAGTCAACGAGATCAGTTTTTCCGATATCCCCATTATGATCGCCTCGGTGGTGGGTGATATCGATCTGGTGAAACTTCGACGGCTTACCGAGGAAGTGGCAGACGAAATCGAACTGATGCCGGAGGTGCTGGAAGCGGATGTGGCCGGCGGTTTGATCCGTGAGATCCAGATCTATCTGGACCCGGAACGCCTGAGCCAGTACGGATTGACCATCATGGATGTTTATCAGGCCGTGAAGCGGTCGGACATCAATATCCCCGGCGGGCAGGTGAATGTGGAGGGACGTCGCCTCCTGTTGCGGACGCTCACCGAGATTAAGAACGTCGATGATTACAACAAGGTTCCCCTGATCCGCCAGGGAGACCGGGTGGTCTTTCTCAAGGACGTGGCCACGGTGATCGACGGCCATTCTGAAGATGTCACCTATTCCCGCGTAAACGGTGTGGCTTCGGCGTCTATTGCCATTAAGAAACGCACCGGAGCCAATATCCTGGAAACGACTCGAAAGGTGCGCAAAAAGCTGGACGATCTGGAAAAAAGATTTCCTGCCGGTGTCCATGCCACAATTACGGCGGAGAAGGCCAAGTTTATCAAGCAGGGTTTTGATCAGATGAACAATTCGGCGGTATTCGGTCTGATCATTGTTGTGATCGTTCTTTATTTTGCCATGGGCCTGCGAAACTCGATCATTACCGCTTTGTCGATCCCACTGTCGCTGATGCTGTCTTTTGTGTTTTTAAAGGTCTTTGGTATGTCCAACAACGACATGGTCCGTTTCGCTCTGGTTTTGTGTATAGGGATGATCGTGGACAATGCCATTATCGTGGTGGAAAACGTGTATCACCACTACCAGCTGGGCAAAGATCGAATCACCGCGGTCATCGAAGGCACCTCTGAAATTGCCATGCCGGTTATTTCCGCTACCTTGACCACCATGGCGGCCTTTTTACCCATGCTGCTTATGACAGGAGTGACCGGTCAATACATGGGATTTCTTCCCAAAACCGTTTCCATCGCACTGTGTGCTTCTCTGGTGGTGGCTCTGGTGGCCAACCCTTTGATCCTGAGCATGATCATGAAGCGTACCCGTAAAGAGGGTAAAATCGTACGCCCGGAAGACGATCTTAAGCAGTTGAAGAAGTTTTATGTGCGTGCAGTCTCTTGGGCATTGAACCACCGGTTTTGGGTGATCATCATGATTTTTATCTGCCTGGGTGGAGCCTTGAGCCTGCTGGCGTTGAAAGTGGTAAAAATAGAAATGTTTCCCGACTACGATTTTGACTATATCTATATCACTGTGGAGACGCCGCGAGGAACCGAGGTGGAGATCACCGATGCGATAGCCAGAAAAGTCGAAGCCATTGTAGATCAACATGTACCGGAAGTGGCACAAGTCGTTTCCACGGTCGGTCAGCAGGGACAGAGTGCCTACGAATTCTCGATCGGTAGTACTGGGACCAAGAGCAATTTCGCCGAGATTACCGTGGAGCTGAAGGATGGGAAGGAGTTTGCCCGGGCTTCCCACCGTGAAATACAGGAACGCATCCGACCCTTTCTCCACGAGATTCCCGGGGCGGACATCCGCTTCCGCGCTCTGCAGTGGGGACCGCCGACCGCCGCTCCCGTTCTGCTGAAAATCGTCGGTCCCAAAATAGAAGTACTTCGTCAGATAACGGGCCAGGTAAAGGAAATCATGGCAAGCATCAGCGGAGTCGTGGATATCAAGGACGATTTCAGCGATGCAGCCCCGGAACTGCGGGTGGAAATAGACCGTAAACGGGCGGCAGCCATGGGGATCCCCCTTGAATTTGTGGCGACTACCCTGCGGGGCGCCACCGCCGGACTGGATATCCGTGAATTTCGCGACGAGTTCGATGTATCCAAAAAATACGATCTCAAGCTTCGCTTTTCTCCCGAATCGAGAACCAGTCCGAGAATGCTGGAAAAGGTGAAAGTGCGTTCCGAGTCGGGTGATCTGGTTCCCTTAACCACCATCGCCAGTTATCACCAGGGAGAGGGGCTGAACAGTATCCGCCATTCCGACCGGCGCCGGATCGTCCGAATATCGGCCAACAACCGGGGGCGGTCCGCCGTGGAGATCACCCAGGACCTGATGAAAGAACTGAAACAGATAAAATTACCTCCGGGCTATGCCTTCGATTATTCCGGCGAATTCGAGGAAACTTCCGAGTCGTTTGAATCTTTGGGGTTGGCCTATATTGTGGCCGCCATTCTCATTTTTACCCTGCTGGTTTCCCAATTCAACTCCATTGCCCAGCCGTTTGCCATTCTCACGGCGCTTCCGTTGTCGATCGTAGGCGCCATGACCGGACTGGCCGTCACCGGCAACAACTTTTCCATCATGAGTTTCATCGGTCTGGTGGGGTTAAGCGGAATTGTGGTCAACGATTCCATTGTCCTGGTGGATTGCGTCAACCGGATGCGCAAAACCGGTTTGAACATGTTTGATGCCATTGTGGCCGGTGGACAGCAACGCCTGCGACCGATCATTTCCACCACCCTCTCCACGGTGGGAGGCATACTGACTCTGACCATTACCGACAAGCTGTGGGAAGGCCTGGGGGTGGTGATTATCTTCGGCATTTGTTTTGCCACCGTACTGACTTTGGTGGTCGTTCCGGTCATGTACTCCCTTTTCGAGGGTGTACGTTATTATATCATTTCCGCCTTCCGTGGTCCGCGATGGAAGGAGGCACCCGTTGGACGGGTATTTTACTTTTCCCGGCGTCGTCATGCGCGAACCGGATTTTTTTTGATTGCGATTGTTCAGCTACTGATTCTTATAGGCGGTCTGGCAGTTCTGGCACCGGGATTCATCCACCGCATTGCGGGAGTCACCCTGCAGGCGCCTTCTCTGCTCAAGCTGGTCATTGAGGCGGGTGTTTTTTATATCGGTATCGCACTGGAAGCCGGAGGTGTTCTGGCGCTGCTGCTGGTTCCCACCTGGGTCGGCCTGGTTTTCTTCATGGCCAAAAGAAGCCGTGAAGGTTATCACGTGGATGTCACCCCGGAAGGTGTTTCAGTGGGAACACCGGTGGATCGGTTTTTTATTGATAAAGAGTCCATTACCAGAATTAAAACAGCTCCATGGTTTCCCGTTATCCCATCTTTGTTTATCTACTCCGGACGCCGCAGAATTGCTTTGCGAAAATTGATAACCGCCGCCAAGGTTCCCCGGCAAAGACGTCTCTGGACATGGTTCAGGAAAAAAGCCCCGGCTCGTTCTGATATCAAAGACGGAATGCTGGAGCTAAAGCAGTCACTGGAAAACCTGATGCAGTAGTGATGATGGGGAACGGTTCAGGTATTTAATCAAATGGAGTAATGAAATGTTTTTATGGCGTACTATGGGCATCTTTCGCAAATAATAGCGGGAATACATTCTGATATAATAAGAAATAATTGATAAACCAGTTGAAATATTTTATGGTACAAAGTCGTTTACAGACTTTGAGCCATAATTTTTGGAGGGTATAACACTATGGAAAGAGCGATGTTGTGGTTTAAATGTGCCGCCATGCATGATCCGGTACGACCGGTGATAAAAAAACAGGCGGTGATCGGCTGGGAAGCAAAGAACCGTGAAGTGGATCTGGTGATAGAGGGTCCTTTAAAGGGAGATGAGCTGTTAAAAAGGATGAATGGATGGTTTACGGCGGATGTATATCAGGCAGTTGAAATTTTTACACGATATGGCAAACTGAAGGTCCTGGATGATTATGACCTGGTGGTGGAAACCGAAGACATGGCACAAATGGAATCTTTATCAAAGAATCTGGCCGAGGTTTTTAAGGAAGAAGCCTGGATTGAGCACATGCCCCGTAAGAAGCTGGCATGATAGCGAAAATGCAAATGATGAACGTCCAACAAATCCAAAGAGGTGTGTATGGATATATTTGAGATAATGAAGCAGAGAAGAAGTGTCAGGAAATATCTTGATAAACCCGTCTCACGCGCTGATATTGAGGATTTGATCAGATGCGCGGGGGCTGCTCCCTCCGCCATTAACCTGCAGCCCTGGGAATATGTGGTGACATATGGCGAGGAAAAAGACCGGCTGATCCGGCGTTTGAAAAAGGTTCATGCAATGAAAAACGTATCCTGTGGGCCTGGAACTTCAACCCCTCTGCCGGAAAAAATTACCGATCGAAGTCGTCGGGCATTAAAAGTCATGGAACCTCAGATTGCAAAACTAAACATTCCGTTTAACCAATTTGTTGAAGAGGGAAGTTGTTCTTTTTACGGCGCCCCGGTGGTGGTCATTGTCTTAATAGACAAAATCTTTCCCAAATTAAGATATCTCGATGTAGGGCTGTCTGTTTCATACCTCTTTATGGCGGCCGAAGCCAAAGGCCTTTCAACCTGCCCCGTCGGGCTCATTACTGCTTATGGTGATGACATTAAGGAAGTGTTGAATATTTCCCCGGAAAAGGAAGTCCTGCTGGCTGTCTGCCTGGGATATGAAGATAAAACCGCACCCGAGAATGATTTTAAAACCGACCGGGAGCCTTTGAACGAAATTTTAACCTGGTATGAATAATTGAATCAGGAGAAAACCAGCACAGTGACTGATACTGTATTGATAGCGGTGGATGATAAACATATGGCAAATCACTCAAAGTGGAAACGAATTAGGTAGAGGATGGGAACCGACTTCATGCCGACCTCGATAAAATTTTTCAGGTCGTAATCAACCTTTTGCAGAATGCCCTGCAATACACCCTGGCCGGCGGCAAAGCTAAAGTTCTTATGGAAGCTTATCCGGAAGAGCTCAAGGCTGCGTCGGGACCGCGTTTTATGGCGATGAAATACTCGTATGGTTCATCCTGTCCGTTTGAACTTCACTAAATCCTGTCTAATCTTTATATTCTCTTTCTTCCCTATTTAAAATCAGTGCTTATATTACTTTTTAAAGCAACAGAACATATTTATGGCAAACAGTATAATGAGAATTCCTATAGTAAATAGGGGGTGAATATGATGAAAACTCTATTTATATTAATTACCATATTTATTTTTTCATTGATCGGATGCATGAAAGTCGATTCTGCTGAAACCGTGAAAGAAGACGGAATGGACACGCAAGATAGGCAGATTGCCATAGCCACATTTGCCGGGGGTTGCTTCTGGTGCACCGAATCGGATTTTGAGAAGTTGCCAGGCGTGGTGAAGGTCATATCCGGTTACACGGGTGGGACAAAAGAAAATCCGTCCTATAAAGAAGTGTCTGCCGGAACGACAGGACATGTCGAGGCGGTTCAGGTTTACTTCGATCCATCCAAGGTGTCTTACCAGGAACTGGTTAATTATTTCTGGAGGCATATCAACCCGACGGATTCAGGGGGGCAGTTTGTCGACCGTGGTCGGCAATATAGAAGTGCCATCTTTTACCACGATGAAAATCAAAGACGAATTGCAGAAAAATCAAAGGAGATGCTCAACGGATCGGGCAAATTCGATCAACCGGTGGTAACAGATATTCTCAAGTTTTTCGCGTTTTATTCGGCAGAGGAATATCACCAGGATTATTACAAAAAAAATCCATTGAGATACAAGTATTACCGGTACAGCTCCGGCCGGGATCAGTTTTTAAAGAAAGTCTGGGGGGATGATATGAAAAAGCAAAAGTCAGGTGACCAAAAAAAATACACCAAGCCGGATGAGGAGACCTTGAAGAAAAAATTAACCCCTTTACAGTACAAGGTGACCAGGAAAAACGGTACGGAACCTCCCTTTAATAATGAATACTGGGATAACAAGAAAATGGGGATTTATGTGGATGTGGTTTCCGGCGAACCGTTGTTCAGTTCACTGGACAAGTTCAAATCGGGAACCGGGTGGCCAAGTTTTACCAAGCCCCTTGAAGCGGATAATATCGTTGAGAAGGTCGACCAAAGCTTTTTTATGACACGGACTGAAGTAAGGAGTAAAAACGGCGATTCACACCTCGGGCATGTGTTCAATGACGGTCCGAAGCCAACCGGTCTTCGATACTGTATTAATTCTGCGGCACTTCGATTTATCCCGGTAGAGGATTTGGCCAAGGAAGGCTATGGAGAATATTTAACACTCTTTGGGGAAAAGTAAAACCTTCCAGAGATTTTTTTAAAGGAGGTCTACATGAATCGACATCAGATATGGTACCGTGCATTTAATGATCCATTAGGCAGACGGTTTGGGAAAATAAAAATGATGGTTACCGATATGTCAAAAGCAGCTGTCTTTTTAGGGTTTGCTATCTTTCTTCAGGCCTGTGATTCGTTAACGACCACAAAGGAGATAAAAAATCAGCCGGTAGTAAAAGAAGTATCTGCGAAACAACTCGCAAAGCCGCCGGTAGATTTGTCAGCACCGGATAAGACAGAAACAGCGACTTTTGCCCTTGGGTGATTCTGGGGTCCTGACTCCCGGTTCGGGAGTATTGCGGGGGTTATCCGCACACGTGTCGGATACGCGGGAGGAACGAAAGAGGATCCCAGCTATCACAGTCTGGGAGACCACACGGAAACCATTCAAATCGACTATGACCCCACTGTTATTAATTACCAAAAGCTGCTGGATGTTTTCTGGGATAGCCATGATCCTGTTCGTCCTTCGTGGTCCAGGCAATATATGGCCGCCATTTTTTACCAGAACAACGAGCAGAAAAGGCTGGCTATTCTTTCAATGGCCCGTGTGACCCAAAGGAAAAAAAAGCTTTACACCAAAATACTTCCCCTGACTGAATTTTATCGTGCAGAAGATTATCACCAGAAATACAGGCTTCGATCGAATCGAGACCTCATGAAGGATTTCAACACCATGTATCCGCTGGGGGAGGATTTCATGAATTCAACGGCAGCGGCACGGATTAACGGGTATCTTGACGGTTATGGCTCGCTTGAAGGCCTTAAGAATGAATTGCCGGGTTTTGGGTTGTCTCCCGCAGCGGAAAGGAAACTGGTAGAGGTGGTGAAAAAACGAAAGGGAAAAATCGCCTGTGCACCATGAAAGTTGATTCATTAAGCTGTGATCTCTTTGCTTTTTACTCGCTGCCATGTTATTTTGTCCCGCATGTTTTTATGTTCGTTTCGGTTTCTGTTAAGGATGGATCACAGATGTTAATAAAAATGGTTAAGCCTGATAAGGTCTGATGCGGTCAAAATGCATATGGCCGGGTGATAATAATCATGAATGATAAAGCCGTAGTAATTATAACCGGTGCATCAAGGGGGGTGGGGGCCTCGGTTGCGCGCTGGCTCGGCAGGACCGGCGCCAGGTTGGTGGTTGCTGCGCGTTCAAAGGATGGATTGCTGAAATGCGCGGGTGAGGTTGAAAAGCTGGGCGGCAAGGCCCTTGCAGTTCCCATGGATGTATCCGATCCTGTAGTCTGCCGTGACTTGGTGATAAAAACCCTTGACACATTCGGTCGTATAGACGGTGTGATAAACAATGCTGCGGTGGTCACCCCTTTGGCGTCCATTGAAAATGCGGATCCAGCGGACTGGAAACACAGCATGGGGGTCAATGTGATCGGCCCGTTCCACCTTACCAAATACTCTCTTTCCCAGCTCAGAATAAACCGGGGACGGATCATCAATGTGAGCAGCGGAGCGGCCATCCTCCCCATTGAATCCGCAGCTGCCTATTGTGCCTCAAAGGCTGCCTTGAACCATTTTACGTCTGTTCTCGCGGTCGAAGAGCCGAACATTACAACCGTGGCAATACGGCCGGGTGTGGTGGACACGGATATGCAGGCCTATTTAAGAAAAGAGGGGCCAAGGGTGATGCCCCGGAAAACGGCAAATTATTACCTGGATCTAAAGACGAAAGGGAAGCTTGAACCACCGGAGATACCGGCCAGGTCCATCGCCTGGCTGGCACTGCACGCTCCCGATAAAATGAGCGGGGCATTCAGGAGTTATGATGATGCTGATATTATCGGGCCGGCTTCGAAATTTTTTGGTGCCCCGGATAAAGAACCGGGAAAAAGTCCTGATCTAACTGCCATTTGACTTAAATCTTTTTTTTGTTTCATTTTTCTCTCTGTGGCGGATTAGGTTTTGGATGTCTGGTGCCATGGGGAACACTGTTGCAGCAAAGAATGATAAAAGACAGAGAATCAAATCATGCACAATAATTTGAAATTTAATTTGCCGGACGGGTATAAGGAGCAGCAGTTGATCGAAGAATTGGTCGATCAATATACGATCAAAAAAGAGCCGGTTATTTTTGAGAGTTTTGCCATTTATGATACGTTTGACTGGCGTTTATTTAATAAAGCACTTGTTTTGTATCGATCTGACAACAAGCTGTTTTTGCGCAAACTGGCAAAAAGTAAAATTATTCATACCATTGAAATCAAATCATTACCCGTTTTTATATGGGATTTTCCCGATGGCGAATTGAAGAAACATCTGGGGTCGATTATAAAAATGCGAGCACTTTTAAAACTTGTTGAAGTGCTTTGCCGGTCAACTACTTATCGTGTTTTGAACCAGGACGAAAAAACAGTGGCACGATTGGCCTATGAAGAGATTCTGCCGTCTGGTGAAAAAGATGCGCCAGCCTTGACTGCTCATCTGTGGTTGAAACCGGTCAAAGGATACCCAAAATATTTTCAAAACCTGACCAAACGATGCAAGGAAGCAGGATTGATAATCAGTAAAAAGGAAGACATCTATTTTAAAACCTTGGAGGTCGTTGATAAAAAACCGGGAAGCTATTCTGCAAAGTTAAATATTCAACTCGACCCTGATATGCGCTCTGATGATGCTACGAAAATGGTTTTGCGTTTTTTATTACAAGTAATGAGGATTAATGAAGTCAACATTAAAAAAGACCTGGATACGGAATTCCTGCATGATTTCCGAGTTGCCATTCGTCGAACCCGCTCGGCTTTGGGGCAAATTAAAAATGTGTTTCCGATGGGGACGACCAACCGCTTTAAGAAAGATTTTGCTTTTGTGGGTGAACTTTCTAACCAGTTGAGGGATTTAGATGTCTATCTGCTTAAGGAGGTTGCCTACAAAGCAATGCTTCCCCCTGTCTTGCAAAATGATATTGATCCTTTGTTTAAATATTTGCGGCAAGAACGATCAAAGGCATTACAGAACGTCCTTAACGGTTTGAGATCTGAGAAATATGTAAAAATTTTACAGCATTGGGAAGCCTTTTTAAATGAACCGAGAGAGGATTCTACCATAGCAGCTAATGCCAATCTGCCGGTGATTTATTTGGCGCGTAAAAGAATCTATATGAAATATCGAGGAGTTGTAAAAGCCGGCAACCTGATCTTAGAGAACACCGAAGATGAGATGCTGCATGCCTTGAGAATTCAGTGCAAGAAATTGAGATACTTGATGGAGTTTTTTTCCAGTCTGTTTCCTCGCAAAAAAATTAATGTTTTGATTGAGCAATTGAAGAAACTACAAGACAACTTAGGGGACTTTAACGATCTTTGCATTCAGGAAGAATATCTTTTGAATATTACGAGGAAATTGCCCGCAACCCATCAGCAGTTAAAAAAAACACTGGTGGCAATTGGAAGTCTGATCGGCACGTTGGATAGAGAAAGACAGACGGTTAAAAACGCATTTGCCAAAACCTTCACAGCCTTTGCATCTCCTGCAAACAAAAAGTTATTCCGAGAGCTTTTCGCCTCGAAATGAGACCTTTGAAAACTGCTCAATTTTGTTCAAGTTCAAGGAAGGCGAAAATTTTAACTGCAGGAATATATGGAATATTTCGAGGATTAAAATTTGAGCTTGACACAGAAATTGGGCAAACAGGAGTGTTTTTCAAAGGTCTCAAAATCATAAGAGGTACTTTATGGCAACGCTGGCCCTTTACAGCAATAAAGGCGGAGTTGGCAAGACCGCGGCTGCGGTAAATTTGTCTTATCTGGCAGCACAGGGGGGTGCTAAAACCCTAATCTGCGATCTGGATCCGCAAAGTTCCGCCACCTACTATTTTCGGGTAAAGCCTAAAATTAAGTCCCGGGCCAAGGGGTTCATTAAAGGTGGAAAGCACCTTTATAAAAGTATTAAAGGCACTGATTATGAAAACCTGGATCTGCTGCCGGCAGATTTCTCGCTACGTAATTTAGATGCCACTTTCGCTAAGCTGAGGCGTTCAAAACAGCGGTTGAGAAAAATTCTAAAACCTTTTAAAAATCGATATGACTTAATCATTCTTGACTGTCCGGTTACCATCAGTATCCTGGCCGAGAATATACTCAACGCTGTAGACTACATCCTGGTTCCACTGATTCCAACAACACTATCCGTGCGAACTTATAAACAATTACTGTCTTTTTGCCAAAAGAACAATTATAAGACAGATAAGATTTACACCTTTTTTTCGATGGTCGATCGGCACAAGAAAATGCACCATGACCTCGTGGCGTCCGTGTCAAAGGAATTTGGTGGTGTTTTACAAAGCTATATTCCTTATTTGGCGCTGATTGAAAGAATGGGAATTTATCGAGAACCGGTTGTGGCCTTCGCACCATCGTCAGCGGCTTCAAAATCATATCAAAACCTATGGGACAAAGTTCAAACCATACTTTCTCCTAAGAAACGGTAATAAGGAAAATCTAAAAAAACAAAAAGTCATATTGTAAGGATGTGACCGGCAAAGAAATCGAAAGAAAATTTTTGGTCAAAGAAGGATCCTGGCGCAACGTAAATGGAACCATATGCAAATTGATATTGATCGAAACCGTCGGCTCGCATATGCGCAATTAAGGCTGTAGTAAAATTTTCAGCCTTATCTTTAACAGTTTAAATCTTGATGGGTGGATTTTCAGGAGGACAAAATGGCGAAAAAGGTAAAACGGCTTTGTAAATGGAAAGAGGAGGATATAGCTAAAAAATTCAATAAACTTGTAGATATCGTAAAAAATCCAACATTCGTGTGTAAAAAGTGCGGACGAGTAGCGGATAAAAAAAAATGGTTGCATAAACCCTCTAAATTAAAGTAGTATATTTTAACAATAGTATCATTTAGTAAAACTTTTCCTTTATCTGCCATAGGTACGATAAAATGAAAACTCTCTATCTGGTCAGACATGCCAAATCAAGTTGGAAATATCCTCACCTGGATGATTTTGAAAGACCTCTGAACAAGCGCGGTCGCAAGAGTGCTCCGCTTATGGGGAAAATACTTAAAAAATTAAAGGTGGCCCCAGACCTCGTAATATCCAGCCCGGCAAACAGAGCCGCAATGACAGCAAGAATCATTGCCGATAAGATCAAATATCCTCTCGATAAAATTCGATACAGTGAAGCCATTTATCATGTCAGTGCAAATGCTTTAATACATTTTATTAAACAAATGGACGATGCCGTAAATAAGGTGATGGTTGTAGGCCATAATCCGGCACTAACCGACTTGGCCAATTATTTCGGTGGTCGGTCGATCAGTAATATTCCGACCTGCGGCATATTTTGCGTGGATTTAGACATCTCATTATGGGCAAAAATTTCTGCACACTGCGGTAAATTAAAATTTTTTGAGTTTCCCAAGAAGCATGCTTCTTGATTCGCGGGGCAAGCCATATCTAAACAAACTTAAAAGGAGGTTGGAACCATGGTAGAGGAAGAAGAAAAGATAGAAGAAGCCAAGAAAGAAGGGAACGAAAAAGAAAAGGCAAAGAAAAAAGAAAAAACTAAGAAAAAAGAAAAGAAGAAAGAAAAAGCTAAGAAAAAAGAAAAAAAGAAACAAAAAAAAGGAAAGGGAAAGAAAAAAGGAAAAAAGGGTAAAAAAAACAAGACAAAGAAATAGAATGAATATTCGCTACTGAATCGATGCCATGAGACCTTTGCAGTAAACGCAGACTGCGAAACATCCCTTTTTGCAAAGGTTTCAGGGCAAACGGCAATTCGACTTCATGCGGCTGGGTTATCCTTTTTTATTAAGACGGCCGTCTTTCAATGACTCACGGGCTCAAAAATTTCGTAAAAAGTTTTTTCTCCGAGCAGCGAATCCACTTCACCCTGAATATCCCTTCTTTCTTTGCTGCGAAACCATTTATTCCAGTCGTCTGCCGTCTCCCATTTGCTAAAAACCAGGTAATCTTCAGGATTATTGAGACTTCTTAATGTTTCGCCTGAAATATAGCCGGGTTGCTCTTTCGCACGCATACGTAATTCCGTGAGAAGAGGAATTAATTCCTCTGGATTATCGACCTTGAATTTGCGTTTGATGATAACCTGAACAGCCATTTTATCCTCCCCGTTTTGCTTCGATTCAAATCACTCCCTTAAGTCGTATAAATTTTCAGACATTGTTATCCGGGTAACACATAAGGTTCCATTAAGTGTTCTTCCATATATCTAATTTCGTCAATGCCTGATATCAAAATGTCAGGGTCGGTCTTTAGCTCCTTTTTAGGGATTCTACCTTCATATTTGATTTTTGATAAAATATACTTTATGCAGTTGAGTCTCGCCAATTTCTTATTATCCGATCGAATGATCGTCCAGCGGGCAATCGTCCGGTTTGTTTCGTTGAGCATCTGAAACTTTCTTACCGTGTAATCATCCCACATTTCCTGAGCCATTCTGTCAACCGGAGAAATTTTATACTGTTTTAGCGGATCTGTCTCTCTCGAGTCAAATCGCTGTAACTGTTCCTCTTTGGAAACAGAGAAGAAAAATTTGAACAGAATAATGCCGTCTTTCACCAGCATCTCTTCCAGCATGGGTACATCTTTTAAAAAGCGTTTGTTTTGCTCATCGGTGCAAAAATCCATTACAGGTTCAACCATGGCACGATTATACCAACTGCGGTCGAAAAGTACTATTTCTCCGGCTGACGGGAGGTGTTGAATATATCTTTGAAAATACCATTGTGTCTGTTCCGTATCGTCAGGTGCGACAAGGGCCACCACCCGGGTACCCCGTGGATTCAAATGCTCAATAATCCTTTTAATCGTACCACCTTTGCCCGCGGCATCACGTCCTTCAAATAACGCCAATATGCGCAGCCCATTAGCCCTGACATGCTTTTGCATTTTTAAAAGTTCGATCTGCAGCTTGTGTAACTCCTGTTCATATTCGAGGGTAAATTCTTTTACCCAAACGGCCTTACGATTTTTCTTTTTTTTCTTATCTTTATTCTTAAAGGCGGTGTGTTCGGATAATTTTTTCTTTTTTAATTTCTTTTTAGCTTTTTTACTGATGTTCTTTTTTGCCTTTGATGAATCCTTTTCCTTGAGCGAAATAGCCTTTTCTTTTTTCGGCTTTAGCCTTTTGGATTTTTTTTTATTTTCTTTTCCCATCTTTCCCCCCACTTTGGTAATTGGATATTATTTTCGATTTGTTATTTGTTTTTTACGGCTCATCCGGGATCGGCACTTTCACGCGCTGTCAGGTAAAAAATCGGTCCGGAGTTGCCCAAGGGGTCATGCCAGAGATTTGCCGTATTTTTTTTGCTGTTTTTTCATTAATTTTAGTTCCTTATCCCCTGGAATAACAATATTTGGATCCGTGGTAAAATTCAGTTTGCGGTTTCTACCTTTGTAGCGCACCGCATTGAGGATCACCTTCATGGTTTCACGCCGAGCCAGATGCTTATCGTCGGATCGGATGATATACCAGGGCGACTTTTTTTTATGCGTCTTTTTCAGTAGTATATATTTTTTTTCGGTAAAATCGTCCCATAGTTCTTGAGCCTGCAAATCCACTTCAGAAAGCTTCCACTGTCTTAACGGATCATTTTTTCTTCTCTTAAAGCGCCTGAGTTGTTCTTCTTTAGTTACTGAAAAATAGAGCTTGAGCAGGATGGTGTGGCCGGCATCTTCGATGAAATTACTTTCATACATGACGACTTTTTTCATGAATCGCCTATATTGGCCTGAAGTGCAAAATCCCATTACCGGTTCAACCATGGCCCTGTTGTACCAGCTTCTGTCAAACAAAACGATCTCGCCGGCATGGGGGAAGTGTTCGATATATCGTTTGATATGGAGCTCTGTTTTCTGTTTTTCATTCGGTTTGCCCAGGGCAACCACACGGTACCTTTTTTCATTCATATACCGGATAATACGCCGGATTGTTCCGCCTTTTCCAGAGGCATCCCGGCCATCGAAAAGAATAACCATTTTTTTTTTGGTTTTCTCCAGATGACGCTGCATCCTTATAAGTTCTGCCTGATAGGGTTTCAACTCTTCTGAATTGTAATATTTTTCTAATACTGCCTGGACTATTTCTTCTTTATCTTTCTTTTTTAAAACCTTCAGTATTTTTTGAACCCGTTTATCAGGAGTGCTGGATTTAATTTTCGATTCGACTTTCTGAACCACATCTCTGATCTGGGCCGTCGAACCTGGTATTCTCTTTTCTAAATCCTTTTTATTATTTTTTTTTTGTTTCGTGGGTTTCATGGCTACTCCAATTCATTTAATTTTTTCCCGTTCGAAACATTTTTAAATAAATATCCGGTAGAAAAAACCACACCTGTAACATTGCTGGTATTTAAGAAGATGTGTCTCGGAGTATTTTAGAAAACGACTTAATTTCCTGGGCTAATTTTTTATAATTTTTCTTTTTCGGTTTTTTCCCTGCCTTTTTCAAAGTTAAATTCAGAGCATCGACATTTTTGATGATTTTTTTCTTAACCTTTTTAGAAAGGTCGCTCTCTTTTTTATCCAGATCCTTAAGACGAGATTTAAGTGTATTGGAACTTTTTTTAAAATCTATATATGCTGCCAGATATTTCTTTTTCCCCAAGGGCTTTAAATCTTCCCTCGCCTTTTTTAAACGCTTATTAAGAGCTTTCACTCGTTTGCGTAGATTTCGGTTGATGTCCACGACTTTCTTTTCTTTGCCGGGAGTGGTCGTTGCGGCTAACTTTTCAGGTTTTTTCCCATAATATTCAGTCACAGCATCCTTAATTAGCTTCGCATAATTTAGGCCGATGGATTCTATCTGGGCCAGCTTCTCTAAGGACGTTTCATTAAGTTGCTTGATGGTGGTGATCCCAGATTCGTTGAGCAATTTCATGCGCGAAGGACCGATGTTTTTCACCTGAGTAAGGTCGTCTTTTTTCATGGTAATCTCCTTTAACCTCGAATTGTTTTGCTAAAACAGGAAGTTTGTGAATATTATTTAATACAGATGATCTCATGAACTTGTCAAGTCGAATCGAGTGGGGATGGCTATGTTGTTGAACTGTCAGATATATGGAGCATGCGCAAATTCAGGGACATTGATAAATCGATATGAGAAACAAATTAAAACTATTATAAAATAGGATGGAGTAACATGAAAACGATCGGTCTTTTAGGAGGTATGAGTTGGGAGAGTACGGTTGGGTATTACCGTGAGATAAATGAGGGTGTAAAAAAGTCTCTTGGGGGTTTGCACTCGGCAAAGATTATTCTTTACAGTGTGGACTTTGATCCTATCGAAAAACTGCAGCACAAAGGCGATTGGAAAGGCACGGCAAATATTCTATCAGAAGCGGCCCTTGGCATCCAGACCGCCGGTGCGGATTTTTTGCTTATTTGCACAAACACCATGCACAAAGTAGCGTCCGAGATAGAAAAGGCCATACAAATTCCTCTGCTGCATATTGCTGATGCAACCGCAGAACTTCTAATGAGTAAGGGCATTAAAACGGTCGGCCTATTGGGCACGGCGTTTACCATGGAGCATGATTTTTACAAAGGGCGCTTGACCGAAAAATATGGATTAGAGGTTCTTGTCCCCAATGACGCGGATAGAGATATTGTTCATCAGGTGATTTATCAGGAGCTCTGCCTGGGGCAAACGATTGGAAGCTCTAAGGCAGAGTACCTTCGAATTATCGAGCAATTATCCAACCAGGGGGCAGAAGCAGTGATACTGGGTTGTACCGAGATCGGTATGCTGGTGAATCAAACCGATACCGAAGTGGAACTGTGCGATACGACTGCCATCCATGCCGCAAAGGCGGTTGAATGGGCAATACAACCAACTGAAAATATGACGGATTCAAAAAAATAGCTATCTTGTCATATCTTGTGATGGTTATCATTTTGTTTTATAAAATATTTCGTTTGATAATATAAATTTTTCCGATTTTCCGATTTCCCATAATCATAGCCGAAATCATGACTCCGTTATAATCCGATTTTTCATTCAAAACTGCCACGTGAAGATATTTTGGAGTCGGGATAGAAAGCAATATAACTTTTAGTTGAAGTTTTTTTGCAGCGAACCAACACGGAGAAGCAGTATAGATAACTAGCGTTTTTTACAACCACTATAAAAGCTGAAATTCTTTCGCAATGAATCGACATCTTATGTTCAACGAGACAAAGAAATATTTACACATTAACCTAAATAGGTTATCATATATCTATGCCTGAATATAACTATACGGAATATTTTGAAAATGAGGTATTACGAAAACGGCCTTATTTGAAGAAAGAGTGGTGTATTCAGGTTATAGAAAATCCCATCAAGGTTGAACGTCAAGAACATAACCGTTTTCGATTTTGGGGAGAAATCGAAGAACTTGGTGGACGTATATTAAGAGTAGTGACGCTTGATGATAAGCTGACTATTCATAATGCCTTCCCTGATAGGAGGTTCAGACCATGAAACTAAATTATTATCCTGAAACGGATTCGCTCTATATTGACCTATCTTCTAAAACAAGCGCGGAAAGCGTTGAAATATCCGAAGGTATCGTCATAGATTATGATGAGGATGGTCATATTAGTGGGATTGACATTGATAATGCAAGTCGCAAAATTGATCTTAAAGAAATTATTTTGAATAAAATACCCGCAAAACTTCAGACGATCACGGCTTAATAAAAACACATCAAATCAGTTAATTTACCTGCCCGAAAAAGCCGGGGCGGTTTTCATGTTACCCTCATCCTATATAAAACTTTGGTTCACTCAGTAACCACGATTTTCAAATTTCATTTGACAACCGCAGCATTTTCAGTCTTAATGAACATTACTCATTTTGTTCAACCATCGGTAAACACAACCATATAACCCCAACTTTTGGAGGGGAGCCATGAAAAAATGTTTACAGAAGGTGCCGCAATACAGCCTCTAAGGGGTCTCTGTACCTTATTAGAGGCTTTCATATTTTAGTCCAGCAGAAGTTCCGAAGGCAGATACGGACAAACTCGAATATAAGAAATTTCTGCGCCCTTTTTCCACACACCCTCATTTAACACAAGCGATAAAAGATCTGCTGCCACACTTGCCGTGCCTTTCACCAGATCACTGCCTTTCTCCCTTTTTTTTAAGATTATAAAAGAGGTAATTTCATGAATGAAGACCAACCCAAACGCAAACTGGCCGCAATTCTCAGCGCCGATGTCAAAGGCTACAGCCGTCTCATGGGCGAGGATGAGGAGGCCACTGTTCGCACCATCACTGCCTACCGTGAAATGATGACAGGCCTTATTAAGGAACAAAATGGACACGTGGTCGATGCAAAGGGCGACAATGTGCTGGCCGAGTTTCCCAGTGTGGTGGATGCCGTTCGCTGCGCCGTAGAGATACAAAAACAACTCAGGGTAAAAAATGACCAGCTTGCTGAAAACCGGCGGATGGAGTTTCGCATCGGAATCAATCTCGGCGATGTGATCGAAGAAGAACAGACCATCTATGGCGATGGAGTAAATGTCGCCGCCAGATTGGAAGGCCTGGCGGATGGGGGCGGCATCTGTATCTCAAGAATGGCTTTTGACAGTGTCAAAAACAAGCTGGACCTTGGCTATGAGTATCTGGGTGAGCATTCGGTCAAGAACATTGTTGATCCGGTGCGTGTCTATAAGGTGCTGATGGAGCCCGAATATGCTGGGGAGGTGATCGGAGAGGAAAAACCGAAACCAAAACAATGGCGTTTTGCAGCCATAGTCTCAGCCGTTGTGCTAATTGTGGTGGTTGGAGCTTTTTCTGTTTGGGATTTCTATTTCCGGCCACCACCGATTGAGCCGGCCTCTATCGAAAAGATGGCCCACTTTCTTCCCGATAAGCCTTCCATTGCAGTACTGCCCTTTGACAACATGAGCGGAGACCCTGAACAGGATTACTTTGCTGATGGAATCAGTGAAAATATCATTTCCGCCCTTTCCAGGATTTCCCAACTTTTTGTGATTGCTCGAAACTCCACATTCACTTATAAGGGCAAGCCAGTCAAAGTCCAGAAAGTGAGTGAGGAGCTTGGGGTTAGGTACGTGCTAGAGGGGAGTGTCCAGAAATCGGGCAGTCGCTTGCGGGTTACTGCTCAGCTTATTGACGCGATTAAGGGGAATCACTTATGGTCTGAAAAATATGATCGAAAACTGAACGATTTATTTGTGGTTCAAGACGAGGTCACAAAAGAAATCATCACGGCCCTTAATGTAGAACTGACACAAGGGGAGCAGGCCCGAACAGCTGCAAGAGGCACGGAAAACCTTGAAGCTTATCTGAAGGCCATGCAAGCACGTCAGAGTATATATCGGCACAATGTTGAGAGCAATGCTTTGGCCCAGCAGTTGGCGCAAGAGGCCCTTGCCCTGGACCCAAAATATGCCATGGCTAGTCGATTACTGGGCGTAACTCACATGCATGATATATTGCTAGGTAGGAGTAAATCCCCTAAAGAGTCTTTTGGCAAGGCCATAGCATTGGTGAAAAAGGCAGTCGAATTGGATGATCTAGATGGTTATAGTCATGCCACGTTGGGTTTTTTGCTTGTCATGATACGGCAGTATGACAAGGCCGTTGCAGAAGCTGAGCAGGGTGTCGCGCTTGACCCTAATGTTGCTGATATCTATGGATGGTTGGGCATGATATATAGGTATGTGGGCAGGTGGGAGGACGCCATTACGGCATATGAAAAAGGGATACGCCTTAATCCTATCCCTCCAAATTTTTACTTGTTCGGGATAGGTTTGGCCTACGCTTGGACGGGACGGTATGAAGAGGCAATAACAGAATTGAGAAAAGCGATTTACAACGAGCCTGATTCACCATATAGTCGCCTGTATGCGACTGCGGCTTATAGTATGGCCGGACGAGATGATGAAGCTCGGATTGAGGCAGCTGAACTGCTGAGGATAAATCCCAAGTTTTCTCTCAAGAAATGGGGAAAGAGTCTCAAATATAAGAATCAAGATGATCAAGATCGATTAATGAGTGCCTGGAGGAAAGCTGGGCTAAAGTGAGGCCAGTCGAGGTAATACATTCTGAGGGAAACCATGAAAAGATATATACAGAAGGTACTGGCACAAAGCCTCCGAGGCACCATTATGCCTCCTTGGAGGCTTTTGTATTTTAGGGCCTTACCGAGCTAACTTTTCCATACCTATTTCTGTATTCCGCTTTCACCGTTTTTAGGAGGTGATTCCATGACTGAAGAGCGAGCCAAACGCAAACTGGCCGCCATTCTCAGCGCCGATGTCAAAGGGTACAGCCGCCTCATGGGCGAGGATGAGGAGGCCACTGTTCGCACCATCACCGGATACCGCGAGGTGATGACCGGTCTTATTAAGGGACAAAACGGCAGGGTGGTGGATGCCAAGGGTGACAATGTGCTGGCCGAGTTTCCCAGTGTGGTGGATGCCGTTCGCTGTGCTGTAGAGATCCAAAAACAACTCAAGGTAAAAAATGACCAAATTGCTGAAAACCGGCGGATGGAGTTTCGCATCGGAATCAATCTTGGCGATGTGATCGAAGAGGAACAGACTATTTATGGAGATGGGGTGAATATTGCTGCTCGATTGGAGGGTCTGGCGGATGGCGGAGGAATCTGCATTTCAAGAACAGCCTTCGACCAGGTTAAGAACAAGCTGGAACTCGGTTATGAGTATCTGGGTGAACATTCAGTTAAGAACATCGCTGAGGCAGTTCGGGTCTATAAAGTACTCTCAAAGACTGAATACGCAGGCAAGGTCATCGGCGAAGCAAAGCTAAAACCAAAGCAATGGCGATGGGCTGGGATTGGTGCAGTGGCTATACTCATCATCGTGGCAGGTGTCTTTGCAATTTGGAACTTCTATCTCCGCCCAGATGTCGAGCCTGCCTCTGTGGAAAGGATGGCATATCCCCTGCCAAAAAAGCCTTCCATAGCAGTGCTGCCTTTCGACAACCTCACTGGTGACTCCCAGCAGGAGTATTTAAGTGACGGGATGACCGAGGAGATCATCATAGCTCTCTCCAAGGTTCCCTATATGTTTGTGATCGACCGCCACTCCACGTTTAGCTACAAGGGGAAGCCGGTGAAGATTGCCCAGGTGGCAGAGGAGTTGGGCGTGCGATATGTGTTGGAGGGCAGTGTCCGCAGGGCTGATGACCGGGTACGCGTAACGGTCCAGCTGATCGATGCGATCAAGGGGCATCACCTCTGGGCGGAACGATACGAGAGGGAGCTGAAAGACACCTTTGCACTGCAAGATGAGATCACGAGGAAGATCCTGTCAGCACTGGATGTGAGGTTGACAAGGGGGGAACAAGCCAACACAGCGCGTAAAGTTACGGGCAACCTCGAAGCCTATCTCAATGCCTTGCAAGCCCATTGGTATATACACCACCATAGGAATAAAGAAGGGCTTCTTCAGGCTCGGAAGCTGGCAGAGCAGGCCATAGCCCTGGACCCCGAGTATGCAAGACCATACATTACCATGGCAGGCTGCCATATCAGTGAGATTTGGTTTGGCTTGAGCAAATCCCCCAAGAAATCTCTTGAGCAGGCTCTCCAATTGGTCCAAAAGGCCATTTCCATAGATGAGTCCAACCCGAGCTGCTACAGGAAATTGAGTGCTATCTACATGTCTAAAAGGCAGTATGAGAGGGCCATTGCTGAAGCGGAGCGGGCTATCGCCCTTGATCCAAATGGGGCCGATGCCCATTCACAGTTGGGGATTGCACTGGTCTACTCTGGCAGGCAGCAGGAAGCCATCGCGCCTTTAGAAAAGGCGATTCGCATCAACCCTCTCCCTCCTTCCTTGTATTTCGGTCGCTTAGGCGTTGCCTATCGCGATACGGGACGCTATGAGGAGGCGATTGCACAATTTAAGAAAGCCATTAATCTCGCACCCGACGCTTATATTCCCCACCTTTTTTTGGCCTCGACGTATAGTTTAGCAGGCCTTGATGAGGAGGCCCGTACTGAAGCATCAGAAGTGCTCAGAATACAACCCAAGTTCTCGCTCGAACGTTTTAAAAAGAGACTCTTTTACAAAAATAAGGCCGATAAGGAGCTCGTTATTGGCGCCTTGCGAAAGGCTGGTCTTCCCGAACAACCACCACTCCCCCTCCCTGACAAACCCTCCATTGCCGTGCTGCCATTCACAAACATGAGTGATGACCCCAAGCAGGAGTATTTCAGTGATGGGATTACTGAATCCATTATTACGGCTTTGTCAAAAGTGGAGAAACTATTTGTGATTGCCCGCAACTCCACCTTTACCTATAAAGGCAAGCCGGTGAAAGTTCAGCAGGTGGCCCAGGACCTTGGCGTACAGTACATATTGGAGGGGAGCGTTCAGGAATCCGCCGGTCGTATCCGGATAACCGCACAGTTGATTGACGCTCGAAAGGGCCATCACCTGTGGGCTGAACGGTATGATCGTAGTTTGAAAGAAATATTTGATCTTCAGGATGAGATTACCATGAAGATCATTACGGCCCTTGAGGTGAAATTGACTGAAGGTGAGCAGGCTTTGGTAGCTGGTAGCGGGACAGATAATCTCGATGCATACTTAAAAATCCTGCAGGCACGTGATTTGAAACGGCACCAAACTGTTGAAAATAATTATAGGGCCCGGCAGCTTGCCAAGGAAGCCATTGCGCTTGATCCCGGGTATGCACAAGCCTATCGGTGGTTGGGCGGAACGCACGTCATAGATGTGTGGTTGAGCTCCACCCAATCGCCTCGAGAGTCTCTAAAAAAAGCCATGGAGCTCGCTCAAAAAGCCATATCCCTGGATGACTCCCTGGGAGGTGCCCATGGTCTGTTGGGCAATATCTATATCATGAGAAGGGATTATGAAAAGGGCATTCGGGAAGTACAGCGGGCGGTTGATCTTGAACCGAACGGCGCTGACGCCCATGTATTTTTGGGTATGGGGCTTAAATATGTAGATAGAGCAGATGAGGCCGTTGCGATCCTTAAAAAAGCCATACGTCTGGACCCACACACGCCGGGCTGGTATATGCACATTCTAGCTTCGGCCTATAGAGATATTAGCAGGTATGAAGAAGCAATGAAATGGGGTGAGAAAGCGGTTCAGCAGAATCCCAAAAATGTTCTTTCTCGTGTGATACTTTGCAGCATTTACAGCCTGGCAGGCCGAATGCATGAAGCCCGTGACCAGGCCAAAGAAATTATGACAATCAATCCCAAGTTTTCTGTGGAGCAAGTCGCAAGAACAGACCCGCAAAAAAACAAAGATGTGAAAAAGCGTTATATTGATGCTTTGCGCAAAGCAGGATTGAAGTGAAGTATACTTGCCATAAGGTGATCAAGCCTTTCCGCTGCTTGACCATGTATGGTGGGATTGAAAGAATCCTATAGTAAAATGAAAGCTTTTTCAATGCTAAAGCAATATACCTAAGCTATAAAAAATTCTGACCTGCGTAAGTAGCAGAAAAAGCAAAATATAACGGTATAAAAGTGATGTTTTTTTCAGGGAGATCAGCATACGAACGAGTGGAAAACACCAGACCTTTCCGGCAGTTCGGGTAATTATGCAAACAAAGATGCATACTTTTCAGCCTGCCCGAAGATCCGCTTTTCACCTCTATCGAATTGATAAGAAGAGACCTTTTAAAAACGGCATTTTATGAAGTCCGGGATTTTCAACTTGACCCCGAACATATATTGCCATTTTTCAAAGGTCTCAATAAGTAACAACCAAAAGAGGAGTCAGGTCGTCGAGATGTTCAATTCCGTATTAATCTTAATACATATCTGTCCAGGCTAATCGAAATGATGCAATTAACCTGCCAGAGGGCCGGGATCAAACATTACCGATTAACCTTCATCACATTTAATCCAAATTGGAAGGTACACTCATGGGAACTCCCTCATAAGGAGTCCTTCTTTTGGATCGTCGAGACTGAACTTCCTTCATCGTTTTCAAAACTTCAATGCTACTTTTTAATCCTTTAACATACCTGGCCATGTTTATAGCCCCTCCGGCTATTTGGGCCAGTGCCTGAACGAAATTCACATCATCCATCGTGAACTCCAAGGGTTCGGATGCATAAACCCGCACAGCCCCGATTAAATTGCCCCCGACAATGATGGGCACCGAGAGTATGGAGGATATTCCTTCTTTCTGAGCTTCTTTTGGATACTGGATTCTGGGATCATCCATCACATCATAAATTGCCACCGGTCCATCCTCCAACGATTGGGCAATGGAGTGCAATGCACTCAAAGGTCCTTTGTTTATATACTCATCACTCAACCCGAATGAAGTGGCCAGCTGCAGTTCATTTGTTTTCCGATTGAACAAAAACAATGAACAACCTTTAACAGCCAAAGCTGTTTTAATGCTTTCTACTGTCATTAAAGCAACTTCTTCCGGGTCTTTGGAGTGAGAGATTGCCTTTGCAACCTTAAGCATGGTTTCATAGTTGATGACTTGTTTTTCCATGATTTATCTTCCTTTGTTTATTTATTTTGGCTTTAAAGATGAAGTTAATCAGGTATTTTCTGTTTTTTTTCTGAGGTCGCGACAAATTTAAAGCCATGAAAAGCACTTCAATCTCTGTCAATTCTCAGGATTTTTATAAGTGCTTTCAAAAAGGAGTTTAAGCCGGGCAATAAGCTCCTCATTGGAAAAGGGTTTAGAAATATAACGCATTGCTTTTATTAATAATTGTCTCCTTTTTTGCTGCAGATGAGTTTAATTTGAAGGATAGCTTATTGAGACTCCCAAAAGGATGTAGTAACTCCCGTTAGGAGATTGGTATGCACAATTTGAGAGGTTTCTCCATTGAATTTTACCTGATTGTTAGGTTAAAGTTAAGGAAAACCAGTATCTTTCAGAGGGGAAAACATTTAGAGGTTTAGCATAGATTTAACGAAGGGTAGAAACTGCCAAAAATAATTAAGATAAGTAATGGTTGGAGATTGAGCTTCATGTGAGCACAATATTATAGTTTAAATATTATGGACCACAATGTAATGTCAAGAAAATTCAGACTATCGATTTATTTAGATTACTTCAGTGCAGAAAACAACCACGATAATTAACGATTCAGATGAAAAATTGGTTTTTCTCAGGGCCGGGGATTTTCTGCCAATATCAAAGTTCTACAGAAGGTTGTAATATCATTTAGATCAGCACACTTTGTCTAGTTGATTTGGGATTAACCCGCCTAATCGTTTCCTTCATTATTTCAAAAGATGCGTCTGGCCTGTTCGAATTGCATCGAAATAAAGTTTTCCGGTCAACAATAATTTCCCCACTTTGCCCTTTTTTCTGTCCATTATAATATCAACAAGTTCTTCACGTGTTTGTGGCGGTATGACTTCGGCAGGATTTTTCACCAGGGATATGGATTCAGTCGGGCAGTTAGACACACAAACGCCGCATCCGAGACAACGGTCTGTGTTTACCACCGCATACTGTTCTTTTTCAGCAACGATCACCGCACCGACCTGGCAGCTTTGTTCACAATTGCCGCATCCTTCGCATGTGTTCTCGTCCACCACCGCATGAAAATTTGTGGCCCAAAAATCCAATGGCTTTGGCAGGATCTTATGCATGTATAACATTCCACAGCAGCACCCGCAACATGAGCAGATAAACTCCGCTTTTTTTGTATTTGACGGCTGAAGAACCAGTCCTTCTTTCTGATTCTGTTCGATAATCGACATTGCTTCGTCTCTGGTGATTTTCCTGCCGACGCCGTTTGCCAGTACCATCTGGGCCATGTCACCTATAGCCAGACAGGTTTCTTTTCGGTCCGTTACCTTGCAGGGCTTGCCTCCCATTGATTTTTTTTTGCGGCAAATACATTCCAAAATGACAAAGGGGGCTTCAGCCTGTTGCAGCAGGGTGGTTACTTCATCAAAAGTGCTTACCTGGTGCTGCGGGTGGATACTTTTGGCAACGGGTATGGTACGCATCTGTGGGAGTTCGGTACTTAAAAATTCGATACCGAAATTCCTGTCCGAGGTATACTTATTGAAGTCCTTTATAAATTCCGGGGTTAGGCGATCAAGTTGTAATTCGTACATCCCCACCACCAGAGGTGCATTGCAGTAATGCTTTTTACCGTTTTTAATTTTATACTCAATTCCACCCTTTTTTTGAATACGAGCAAGAATTTTCTCCAGTTCTTCAGGGGATTCAACCAGATGTTCGACTTTGCTATAAATAATCTTAAGTGATTCAAATTTGTAGCTTAAAAAAGAGGCAATCTCAGCCTCTTCAGGTGTAAAAATGTGTTTCAATATTTTTATCTCAACACCTGTTTTGGTCGCCGGAAACCCGACCGCTTGACTATTCAGGTGTTTTTGCAGTTTGCTATAAACCTGATCATTTTGCTTCATGCGGCACCTCTTTCATAATAAGAGTAATGGGTGAGAAAAAGATATGTCCTTATCGAATTGGGAACAGGCTTGTCAAGAGAGATAGTCGGAACAATAAGAAGTTAGCCATAGCAAATATTCCATTTGCTTTTCTATTTTATTTCATTAGTGTTTGGTTCCCTTGGTATTCCTCCTCTCTTAATTAATGTTACAATGGATGATGTTCATGTTCGGTTTTTGCTTATTTAAAATCCTTTGACGAGTTACGGAAGTAAAAGATTCATAGCCACTGCATAGAATATCTAAAATACCGCTAAATTGAGAGATTACCAACTATCACCTATTTTGTGATATCACCTTATCCGGCAATATCACAGCAATTTTTATTGCATATCTTCTTTGCTTGGGTTCTTCCACGGCGGTAATGTCCTGTTTTCAATATTATAATCCGATAAATAATGATATTGTTTTTTAAATAGTGCAATATCATTTTTAAACATGTCTTTAATTTCTATTACAAATGTACCACCAGATGCACCAACTGCAGCTTGATCTATTAGCGGTATGACTATTCCGGCACGCAACTCATCATCACGTGTCCTTTTCTTTACATAAGCTTCTATATGACCTAAATAAATTATTTTATTAGCTTCAATTTCAAACGTACTGTAAATCGGTATTGCAAAAGTACCTCTTACTGGGAATATTCCGCTTTGCGCAAAAAATTCTCTGAGTTTATATTTTCCAGGCGGCAGTTGGAAGCTGATAAGATACTCATTATATTCATTTTCTACCTCCCTATATTCCCCATCAACTTTAAATGAATATTTCTTATTACCTCCTTTGTCATTTTGCCAAACAAAAACATACATAATCTTGGGCTGATAACTGGGTTTGTATTTGTTTGCGACTTTTACTGTAAATATTGCAATAGACTCTTGTGATATATCTATTGCGTTAACATTCTGATTGAGAGCAGATGGTTTAATAGTTGCACAACCTGCAAACATAAAAACAAAAAGAAGAAAAGCGTAAAAAACATTGTAACTTCCACATCTAACTTTCATAAAATTCCTCCTCTTAATTTTCCGTTAAATATCAATTGCTGTTTTTGTCTCAATTTTTATCGATATTTATTTACGTTCTAAATCTCTTTGCATGTCTTCGATTAGTCTAATGCATGATGCTTTAACCGCTTCGGTGAGGGACTGTCTCATTAAATCCGGATGGCCGCAAAGCTCAGATAGAGAATGTGAATGTACTGAATTTTCAGCTGCACAACAGAATACCGGCTGATTCCATAAAATTATTTCATTGGATGTTACGAGAGATGCTTTGATCAAAAGCTTGGGCCGCATTTTACGATCAAGGTAATTTTGATTAAAACCGTAATTCATAATTTGGAACTTAAACTCAGCATCTCCTTCTGAAGAAACCACAGAATTAAATATATTTGATTTTTTCAACTCATTTTCAAATTGCTCTTTCAAAATCGAATCTATCGAAGTTCCTGACATCGCATATGTTCTTCTTAATGCAAATTCCCTTGATGCTTGATCAAGGCCTTCGGCAATTGCCGTTATTAAAAGCGAAGACGAACTCGAACTGTAAGTCCTTCGGCGTTGTTGAAAATAACAATCCATTTTTTTGGGTTTTTGGATTTCTGAGTTGATGCAAACCGAATGGATAGAAGCCACTTTGTCTTTTGTAAGCGGTACCCCCTGACATGCAGTTAAAGAGGCGACGATACACAAAAGGACAACATATTTTATATAGTCATTGTAATTTTTCCCAAACAATAGAACCCACCAGTTTTTTTGTATTGGGTTGCGCTTTGCCTCTAAACTCACACTGTAGGCATGACAACTGTTCATCGCTTTCCTCCTTTGTCTAATTCGATTAAAAATTTAGGTAGTGTCGATCCATAAATAGACAAATTTACTACTGAACGACAGGTCAAAATAAGATGCCGGTTCAGAATAGTACAAAGTCGGGATCGAATTCGTTCCGAAAATGAGCATATGCTCAAAATT
>JAXHVO010000034.1 GCA_034189135.1 Thermodesulfobacteriota bacterium
TTAACGAGTTGCCAATGCAAGTAAATTATGCATTTTCTGGAAAATCTTCGTTTTACTTCTATGCGATTTTACATCGTAAATTCAAACAGTTTTCAATTGTCGTTCAGACACTAATTAGAACAAATCGCCCATAAAAAATAGGGCCTGTAAGGTTTTAGCTTCCCCTTGGCTAAAAGACCTTCAGGCCCCAATACGTCTTCTAAAACTAACACTATTTCAAAATTTCGCTTACCCTGATGAAAAAAGCCTGGCTATCTCATCCACTTCGAAACATGGCCATTTAACTGGAGTGTTGTTGCTGAGAGCTTCGATTCCACGACCCTTTTCGATGACTTCGCCAATACAGGTCACATGTATATTTGCATTTCGTATTTCCCGCATCAAGTCCCGGTAAATATTGCTGTCACAGCAAATCAACAGGCTGCCGGAACCGATAAGTCCAAGGGGATCGATATTGAGCAGCCGACAAATCTTTTCCGTCTGGGGAAACAGAGGAATTTTGTCCATATCAACCCTGAGTCTGTGCCCGCCTGCAATAGAAAGTTCATCGAGTGCTGTGGCCAGTCCGCCTTCAGTGACATCATGCATGGCACTCACATGACCAAATCGATGCGAAATTTCAGCTTCCTTTAAAATACTAATGCTGGAAACAAACTGTTTGCAATCTTCGAGTTCTTCTTTGGTGACTCCAAGCTTCATTAACCCGATATTAAATTCCCCGGCAATGATGGCTGTCCCTTCCACAGCCACCTTTTTGGTAAACAGCACTTTGTCTCCGGGTTTCATATTCTTTTTATCGATTAAATCATGCTTGCTAACCGTTCCAGCGATCATCCCGGTCATAACCGGTCTGGTAACCGCATCGGTGATTTCAGTATGGCCCCCGCATAAAGTGATGCCGTATTTTTGACATACTGCGGAAACTTCATACAGGACATGGTAAATCGAAGATGCGGTGAACCCGCAGGGAAACAGAAAAGTAGTCAGCAACCACCTGGGTTTGGCCCCTGATGTGGCAATATCATTGGCATTGATTATTACCGCGTAATGGCCCAATGCATCAGTGGTAAAAGTAATGGGATCTGATTTTAACACCAGTATTTCTTCATTTTCCACATCCACAGCCGATATATCTTCACCGATCCCCGGCTTTATCAGCACCGATTGATCATAACAGGGAAGATGCGACAAAAACCGCTCAAGAAGGTCCTGGGGAAACTTTCCTGCAGGAAGGGGCACTAGAGGGCGGATAAGCTTTTTTAGTTCACCCAGTCGGGAAATCGTGTAATCGCTCTCCGGATCAGGAAAATCGTGCTTACGTCCGTTGTTTAAAAAAACCGTAATCGACCCGGCGTTTTTTCCAGCCTGTATATCAAAGAGAAAATCCCCCACCACAACCAGTTGTTTCGGGTCCACTTCCAGTTTTTTAGCTGCCAGAATAACTCCGTCCGCATCAGGCTTGGGTTTGACCGGATCGTCTCTGGTAACGATCACATTAAAATCAGCGGCGTTGATGGTTTTAAAATTACCAAAGGATTTCTGGATTGATTCGAGGCTGTTGCGGCTGATGATCCCTGTCTTTATTCCATTTGAACGTAAATACAAAAACAGTTCTTCTGCGCCGTGGTTGGGTTCCGAACATTTTGCCGCTTTGTTTTCCAGGCTTTCCAGCACAGATACTGCTTTTTCCTTTAGGACAGGATCGTCTATGGTTTCAATAAATTCCAGAATGAAGCTTTCGGGAGGACAACCGATGGCTCTTTTTATCAAATTAAAATCGATGGAACCTGGTTTGGTCAAAGTCCCGTCAAAATCAAAAAGCACCGCTTTCACACCAAGGGGATGATTCATTCTTGTTATATTGTACAAATTATAGCTAAAATCAATATAAAAGGACTATAGCCCCTTGCTGAATTGTAGTTATTTTAATATGGAAAGAATTAGAGATTTGATTCTTGCTTTTGATTGATCCTGTTATAAATACCATATACCGTACATATGGTATTTAAGCCCCCAATATATTGTATACATTGCTGGATGGGGAAACGATCAACTGGCTACGGTTTGCAGTTTATACTATTGGGAGAATGTTTTTCTTATTTTCGTATTGTCAATTTTTCAAAACGGTAATTTGAAGAAGTTATCGAGAAACGGATAGACCGATGGATACCATATATGGTACTCAGCAACCATATGGTGTACGGTATGTTGTGTTCAGTTCAAATGTATGCGTTACACCCTTAAAGATGATTTATCATGAAGATATTACTTATTTATCCATATTTTCTTGAAGACAGAATTCATCAAGACGATATTGCGATCGTCCCCCAAGGTTTATTTTATGTGGGGGCGGTGTTGAAACAAAATGACTACGAGGTTGAAATTTTAGACTGGCATAATATCAATAAAACGCCGGAAAAAATTAGCCGGATCCTTTCTGAAAAAAAACCGGATATCATCGGCTTCTCCATACTTCATGCAAACAGGTGGGGAGGGATTGAAATTGCTCGAATCGCCAGGCAGATTGATCCAGGCGTCAAGATCGTGTTCGGAGGAATCGGCGCCACTTTTTTATGGAAACATTTTTTGACCCATTTTGAGGAAATTGACTATGTGGTTATCGGAGAGGGGGAATATTCCTTTTTAAAACTGGTCAACTGTCTTAAAAATAATGACCCCAAAGGCATTGAAACCATAACAGGCATCGCGTTCAAAAAAAATGGCGAGATGCTGAAAACAGAACCCAGTAAACCGATAAATAATCTGGACGAATTGCCCGTACCGGCAAAATATTTTACTTTTAACCACCTGTCATTAACCAGAGGATGCCCCGGGAAATGCACCTTCTGCGGATCCCCCCGTTTCTGGGGAACTAAAGTAAGATTTCACTCCACTGAATATTTTGTCGAGCAGCTCGAGGCCCTCTACCAAAAAGGAATCACTTTTTTTTACTTTTCCGATGACACCTTTACTATCAGCAAAAACCGGGTCATCCAAATCTGCAAAAAAATTCTGCAAAAAAAACTAAAAATTGCTTGGGTGGCCATATCCCGGGTCAATTACGTAAATGATGACATTATCTACTGGATGAAAAAAGCGGGTTGTATTCAAATCAGTTACGGCGTTGAAAGTGGAAGTGAAAAAATGAGAAAATTTCTTAATAAAAATATTAGCACGGATCAAATAAAAACGGCCTTTTCAATTACCTTAAAATACGGAATTTTGGCCCGCGCCTATTTCATCTATGGCTGCCCGAAAGAATCGTCGGAATCAATCCAACAAACCATAGAGCTGATCCGTGAAATCAAACCACTGGCTACCATCTTTTACATATTAGATCTGTTTCCCGGGACCACGCTTTATGAAGATTATAAGCAAAAACATAATGTCACGGATGATATCTGGCTAAAACGAATTGAAGATATTATGTATTTTGAAACCGATGCAGAATTGAGTGAAAAAATGATTCTCGATTTCGGTAACAAGCTAAGGACCGCTTACTATAAAATGCTTCCTGGATTTGTGGATGCGATTTCCCTTATCGACCAAAAGGAGTTGTATCCGATGCATTCCGATTTTTTATCGCGGCTGGCAATGACTTTTGACCATGGCGACTATGCCGGAATTGAATCGATAAAGGGAAAACAAAAAATTGCTGATAAATTATACAACATGGCCCTCGACTATCACCCCGACTCCAGAGCTTACCTGGGACTGGGCATTGCCAGACAAAAAAACAGAAATTACCAGCAGTCCATCGACATACTTTCCCATGGATTGAAGCATTTTCCGCACAATCAGCAGTTAAGCCTGTGCATCGCCATAAGTTATATGAATATAGCCAGATACCAAACAGCACTGTCCTATCTCCTGCCTTTTCAAGAATCAAAAGAAGTGCTTCCCTATATCAAAAACTGCCATAAAGCTTTAGGCACTTTTATGAATGATTACAAATAGTTTAAAAGTTTTTAAAACATGCTAAGTTTTCCTTGACAGCATCGGGGGGTTTATTATAAATAAAAATCTGAGTGAGCGCTCGTTCAATTATTCGATTCGCGGAGGTCACCATGAATGATAGTATTCTCCTTAAGGAAGAAAACAACCAAATTGTCACTCTTACCCTTAATCGTACTGAAGTGATGAATTCATTTAATTTTGATTTGCTTCTTGCACTAAAGGCAGAAATCGAAGATTTACAATTTAATAAGGATGTCCGGGTCATTATCATCACCGGAGCAGGCAAAAAAGCATTTTGCTCAGGAGCGGATCTTAAAGAACGAATCACCCTTTCACCGATTCAGGTTAAAAAATATATATTTACCATACGAAACCTTTTCACCTCAATTGAACAGCTGAACAAACCGGTCATTGCGGGGATAAACGGTGTGGCGCTGGGCGGAGGAACAGAGCTGGCACTGGCTTCTGATATCCGTATCGCATCAACGAACGCTTCTATGGGACTTACCGAAGCCAGACTTGCCATCATTCCAGGCGGTGGTGGCACCCAGAGACTTCCCCGGCTTGTTGGAAAAGGAAAAGCCAAAGAGCTTATATTCACCGGTCAGAGGGTGGGAGCCAAAGAGGCGCTCAGTATCGGTCTTGTCAATAAAATTTGCGAGCCCGAGGCGCTAATGGACGAATGCAACAAAATGGCAGGCATGATATGTGAAACAGGCCCCATTGCGATCGAACAGGCAAAGTATGCGATCAATTACGGCCTTGAGACCGATCTCGGCACAGCCCTTGCCATTGAATCGAATGCCTACTGGATTTGCATACCTACTGAAGACCGTCTGGAAGGTCTTGCCGCTTTTCGTGAAAAAAGAAAGCCGGTATATAAGGGGAAATAGTGAATTTTTTTTAAGCTAACACTTTGAAAATTTATCTAATTTCCTTGAAAAGCTATATATTATTATTTCAAGTGAGCATTATTCAAATATCGAATATCGAACAAGGAATTTCGAATTAAGAAGGTTTTTTCTTTATAATTCACTTCGACATTCA
Organism: Thermodesulfobacteriota bacterium; assembly: GCA_034189135.1. Classification (NCBI taxonomy): domain Bacteria; kingdom Pseudomonadati; phylum Thermodesulfobacteriota; species Thermodesulfobacteriota bacterium. The sequence goes on from JAXHVO010000034.1 coordinate 5,005, forward strand.
TTATTCCTTATTCGATATTCTGCGGTTCAAAAAGCAAAAATATTTTTAGAGTTATTTATTTAAGCCATTAAACCCGGTCCATAGGACCAGAATTCTTTACCAAGGAGGATTTTATGACCGAGTATGATTATTGGAAAATATTTCCCAAAATGCCGAAGAAAGTAACCATCGGTGATATAACCATTCGTGACGGTTTTCAGCATGAAGAAAAATTCATCTCTACCGAAGCAAAAAAGTTTTATCTTGAAGAACTGATCTTTGCCGGCTGCCGCCATATTGAAGTAACCAATCTGGGAAACCCGTTTCTCATGCCACAGTTCAGGGATGCGGAGGAGTTGCTTACCCACCTGAAAGGTGATCGTTTTAAAAAACGATGTGAAAAAAAAGGTATAAATTACGATGACATTGTGCTTACAGCCATTACCATCCGTGAAGGTGCCGTTGATCGCGCCATTGAGCTTAAGCAAAAAGGAATAGGACCAGATCGTCTCCTGATGATGGTGTCAACCGAAGAAGAGCATCATTTTGCCAATTCCGGCACAACCCTTCCCGATTACTGGGCCGAAGCCGAACGATGCACAAAAAAATGCAACGATGCGGGCATGAACATGTGCGGCACGGTGAGTACCATCTGGGGCAGCCCCATTGGGGGTGCCACGGACATGAAGGATGCGGTGGAATTTACCAAACGATGGCTGGAGATCGGCGCCCATGACATTGAACACGCCGACCATGACGGCAGTGCTTCGGCTGCGGAGGTTTACCGTTACTACTCCATGATTCTTGATGAAATTCCGGACCCCAGGCTTCATATCGCCCATTTCCATGAAACCAAACGCGTCGCTTCGGCATCCGTTCTGGCTGCTCTGCATGCCGGGATTATCAATTTTGAAGCCACCCTGGGAGGTCTGGGCGGACAACCCGCTAATTTTCTGGATGACTGCCCCACCAGAGGTACCGGAGACTACTACTATGAAGACCCCAGATATGTCGGCCTGGTTACCCTGGAAGACACGCTGGTTCAAATTGATGAGATGGGCATAGAACATGGCTACGATGTGGACCGCATTTTGTGGTTAGGCAGGCAGATGGAGAAAACCATCGGCCGTAGATTACGCTCCGATGCGGTTATTAACGGCCGCACCTTAAAGGAAGGCCACATGCATTTTGCCAGACCCGGTTTGAAGAAAAGAAAGGAAAAATTGGGTGAAAAACCAGGGCAGATGCTGCCTAAAGGATGGAGTTCCAAGGCGGTCTTGCCTGAACAATACCGACCCAAAACATAATAAAGGATGACTGTTCATATATTCAGGCGAAAGTTGTTTTGATTGAAGGCTAAAGAGATCATAAGAGCACGATTGCCGTATTTTGGCATAAATATCCTGGTTTTTACCAAACGAAGCTTCAAAATGCGCTTTTTCCTCACATTCTTCAGCCTATCCAACTGAGTTACCATCGATTCACCATTGAGATACCAACCGAGGAGTACTTTTATGCCGGAAAAAGCGGATCGAGTAGAGGACCTGAGCCGGGAAGATACCGTCCATCTGGTGATGGACATGTTTCATAGAATTATTATCCACTATGCCCTGTGGTTTACCGAAGTCAGGCACCAGATGGGGATGGGCAAAGCGCTGGATACCCTGCAGATTGTATCGGAAAAAAGCATCGGCATCCAGATGAAAAGGCTATCCAAACTCTTCGGGTTTCAAATGAAGGGCGGTATCCCAACGCCCCTTCTTGATATGCCTAAAGAATCGCTTGTTGAACTTTTGCATACTGTTTCCGTTAACTGGCTGGCCAATGACGGGGTATGGTTTCAAGCGGTAGAATTTGAAAGCGGTATGAATGATGCCAAACGTTGTAACGATTCCTGCTGGGCGCATTTCTCTCCTTTTGAAGCATGGTCCATCAAAAAATTTCTGAATCTTGCTAAAAACCCCGGACTCGAAGGGTTAAAAAAGGCCCTTGGCTTCCGTCTTTATGCCCGCATCAATACCCAATCGATTATACCAGAAGGCCCTCACAGTTTCATTTTTCAAATGAACGAGTGTCGGGTTCAATCAGCCCGCAAACGCAAGGGGTTGGCTGATTATCCCTGCAAGTCGGTGGGACTGGTTGAATATCCCTATTTCGCCACAGCAATTGATCCCAGGATCACCACCGAATGCATCGGATGCCCGCCGGATGAACATCCTGAAGAATGGTTCTGCGCCTGGCGATTTAAACTACAAAACTCGACAGGCGACAACTTGAAGGCTGAAACTTGACCCCGGAGGATAAGTGACAGAAGGGTGACCCGCTGTTCCTTTACCCCCAGGCATTAACCATACCAGGAGACCCATTTTATGGCACCGACACTTTGCTTTTCCAGAAATCGTTGTACCAGCGTGGAACAAATTGATGATCAAACTTTAAAATCCGTCTGCCGCCTGCAGGATACTCTGACCGAGGCATGGATTGAAATCACCGTACGTCTGCCGGATCTGGAGATCATAGCTGCCGGAGGTGAATTCCCCCGTGCGGTGAACATGAATGATACCAAAATCGACATCGCTCTAAAAAAAGTCATCGGAGTTAGGATCGGTTCAGGAATGCTTAAAATTATTGAAGGCCTGATCGGTGAGGTGACCGATTGCAAAGAGCTTGCGTTCATGGTTGAAGAATGCTGTCATGGTGTGATTCTGGCATTTACCAAGGATACACTGCAGACGATTCCTGAGGCTGAAGATGAGAAAAAAGATTATTTTGCCAATATGGTCAAAGATAACATTCGGTTATACAATCGGTGTGCCGCTTTTCGCCCCGGCAGTCCAATAGTAGAAGGAATTGATCCGCCATAGTATGAATGGACGGTCCTGAAATTTTTTCTTCCAGAGTAAAAAAATATGTTATTTACTCAAGTTTGGCACCTTTTGGCTTAAAATAAAAAATGCCAAACTTGAGTTCGTTTTATAACAGCAATTTCAATATTGTGCCATTATAACTGTGATTGAAGCAAACTGGATTCGTTGTTCAGACCACCACCGTTTAAGCTTGGAGAGACAAAATCATGCTGAAATTTTCCCGCAACAAACTGGTCTCTGTAATAAAAAATAGCGTGGACACATTAAAAGTCCACGGAGTGCTTGATGATGATATCTATGGATTGGAAATAGACCTTGTTATTCGCTTAAATGACTTAAAAATTGTATCGATCGATGGCCGCTGGAACCGGTTTACAACTCCGGAATGTCCTCGCGCCGTTGCCGTTTTACAGTCAGCGACAAAATTTTATATTAATGAAGAGCTGGCTGCCAAAGTCCACAAAATTATTGGCCGTGAAGGCTGCCGCCATTTTGCCAACCTTCTAATCGAAAGCTGCGATGCAGCCAAAGAGGCTGCAACCATTGTAAAGTGGCAGGCTGCCCAAACCGATGAACCCAGCCTGACATTGGAACAGTTTCTATCCGGCGAGAGGCAAACCGCTCTTGAACCTGCATCTGTTCGTTCCATTCAGGTGGAAGCAGAACCACTTCAAATTAGAATAGCGACCTCTAAAGAAGATTCTATCGAGACAGCAAATACTTCAGAAAAAAAATCTGCAGGGGTGTTTGTTGACCTGCACACGCATACGTCACCGGCTTCGCCCTGCAGTTCGGCTGCCACCGAACAATTGATTAAAGAGGCCAAAAACATCGGATTGGATGGTATCTGCCTGACCGACCATAACTATGTTTGGCAGAAAAAACAGGTGGAAGAGTTAAGACAAAAGCACGGTTTTCTGATTCTCAGGGGAAATGAAATTACCACCGATCAGGGTGATATGTTGGTTTTCGGGATGTATAAAGATATACGGGGGATCATAAAGCTTGAAGATCTTAAAAAGAAAGTCCTAAACGCAGATGGTTTTATGATCGCCGCCCATCCTTTTAGGGGCTTTCTTGTCTTTGGTGCCGGGCAGTTGGGTCTGACAGCGGAAAAAGCCAAGACGCGATCTCTTTTTCAGTTTGTGGACGCCATTGAGGTTTTGAACGGAAAAGTGACTGAAAAAGAAAACAAATTGGCAGCCGAGGTTTCGGCTGTCCTTAAGCTGCCGGCAACAGGCGGCAGTGACGCCCATGAGGTGGATGAGGTGGGAAAATACGCCACCCGGTTTACCGGCAGTATCAGTAATGAAAAAGAACTTCTGGCGGCTCTGAAAAACGGAGACTATAATGCGGTGAATTTTAGAAAGGAGAATGCGAAATGACAGTGTCACAAGATTGGGAAAAGATAATCAGAAGAATGGAACTGTTACTGCGACTGAAAGCCTTTCCGGTTGCGTTTAAAATGCTCGAGGACAAAGAAGATCTTAATACGATACCATTTTTACGCCGATGTGATAAAAAAGTGACCCTCTGTCAGTTAATCACCCAGGTTAGATGTTTTGACTGGACAGTGGGTGCCGTGCTGGATGATTTTATCTTTCCCGGCTGTCCTTCCATCATTGGTTTAACGGACACCCCGGAAACCTATAAAGATGGAACTTTTCGCAGTATTGTCTGGGTGGCGACCAAAGAAGACGGTAAAAAATATGAATCGTCGATTCCACGGTTACCCCTTGGCCGGTACGAGGCCGTGGCCATGGCCCCACTGGTGTATAATCCCTTTGAACCGGATATTGTGCTGATCTATGCCAATCCGGCGCAGATGATGCTGCTAATCAACGCGCTTCAATTTGAAGATTATGAAGTCATGCAGTTTTTTTGCGTGGGGGAATCTTCATGCTCTGACGCCATTGCCCGGTGCTATCTGACAAACAAACCGTCACTAACCATACCGTGCTACGGAGAACGGCGTTACGGCAGTGCCCAGGACGAAGACATGGTGATGGCGATTCCGCCGCAAATGATGGAGAAAGCCCTCAGGGGACTGGAAGCGCTCTACCGCAGGGGAGTCCGTTATCCCATCAGTTTTGCCGGGGCGGAAGCTGATGTAGCCTCCTTATTTCCCCCCTCCTACAAAAAGGCGGATGCTTTTATGAAAAAGCTGAAGGGGGATGACAATCGTTTAATTGTGGGAATCACCGGTGGCATAGCGAGTGGAAAGAGCACGGTGTCTGACATGCTGGAAGAACTGGGAGCTCCCCTGATAGATTTTGATCAGCTGGCCAGACAGGTGGTGGAACCCGGGACCCCCGGCCTGGCGAGTATCACGGATTATTTTGGCCGACAAGTACTCGATAAAGACGGCCGACTGGACCGAAAAAAGCTTTCAGATATTGTGTTTAAAGATTTTGAAAAGAGAAAAAAGCTGGAAAGCTTCACTCATCCAGCCATTTATGAAGCCTTTTTGCAGCAGATTGATGAGATTACCGCCAACAAACCTGATGCCATTGTTCAGGTATCCATTCCACTTCTGGTGGAGCTGAATCTCCAGTATCTGTTTGACGAGCTCATCCTGGTTTATATTTCCCCGGAAAAGCAGGTGGAACGATTGGCATTAAGAGATAAAATCAGCCAGGACGATGCGGCCAACATCCTTAAGTCACAGCTTCCCATAGATGACAAGGTCGGTTTTGCAAAATTTATCATAAATAATGAAAGCACCTTAGAAGAAACCACCAAGCAGGTGAATGAGGTGTGGCAGGAGCTGAAAAAAATTCAAAATTCGTAGTCGTTCACCTATTTAGGCTGAAGCTGTCTGGGCGGAAGAGATAAACAGAGCACCATTGCCGCACTTTGGTGAAAATATCTGATTCTGGTAACAAGCATGGCTTCAAAATGTGTTTTCACCGACAGTCTTCAGCCTGCAGTCCATCCACCTATGTAGTTCCCAGACAATAAATATAACTCCTTAGGCTAAGACCCTTTTTGCCGTTCAGGTTAAATAAACGACCGTTCATCCCTATAAATATACCTGTCAGCCAAATTCTGTGGCTGTTGTTTCCCTCTTTATGGTATTAACTCTTGAGTTTTTTTCATATAGCCCTTATTACGTATGGTAAAAGAGGTACCACTTAACTGGGAAGAACCCCCCGCACAGTGGGAGAGTCATAATTCGAGGAGAAAACCATTACCTGTAAGAGAGGAAAATTATGAAAAAAATTTTTGACGACCTGCTAGATTTAAAGGATGTAAACGGGATCATGATCGTTTCCTTTGATGGTGATTTGATTTACGAGGAGTTTTCCGCTCCATTGTCTGATAAACCGGAAAGTCGTGACTGGAAACCCTTTGTTGAATCGTTACATGGTGCCAAAGAGGCGAATCTTGTTTTCGAAAAGGGCACATTGTATGCGCGAGAGACCAAACTTGGATATCTTGTGGTGTCAATGGGGTTTTTGGCATCCGCCCCCATGGTAAGACTGACCTGTGATGTGATCCTCCCTTCTATCAATAAGTATAAAAAGGGTAAAAATAAAATACCGCCTTCAGCATGGCGGTTGTAAAAAGATAAAGACTTATAATGACAATTACCGAGCTTCTGATCACATTATTTAAGAATTTTGGAATAATTGCGGTGGCTGCCTTTCTGCTGCTTTCCTGGGGTGCTTTTCGCAAACTGGTTCTCAAGGAAACCACCTTAAAAGACAAATTTGTATTGATCCTGTTTTTCGGAACATTCGGCATACTGGGAACCTATGTGGGCGTTCCGGTGGAAGGCGGAATTGCCAACCTGAGGGCCATGGCGGTCATCACAGCAGGGCTTTTCGGGGGGCCGGTAGTCGGTATCGGTGCCGGCCTGATTGCCGGCGGGCACAGAATTTTGATCGATCTCGGTGGATTTACTTGTATACCCTGCGGTCTTTCCACGTTCTTGGAAGGAATAGCCGCAGGGCTGATTTCAGCCAGATTAAAAGAAAAAGAAAGTGTCCTTAACTGGAGACTGGCTGTGGTAATCGGACTTGCAGGAGAGACGATCCATATGCTGATCGTTTTAGCCCTGGCCAGGCCTTTTGAAGAAGCATTACACCTGGTAGAAATGGTGTCCTTTCCCATGATTTTTCTTAATTCCATGGGTGCGGGCCTCTTTGTGGAAATCATCCGCGTGGTGCTTAAAGGCAGAGAAAAAATTGCTTCCATACAATCACAAAAGGCTTTAAACATCGCAAATCTTACCCTCAGCCATCTGCGATCCGGACTCAATCTTAAAACAGCCTGCGCCACTGCCCAAATCATCTTTGATCATATTTCAGTCGCCGCCGTTTCCATCACAGATGTTGACAAAATTCTTGCCTTTATCGGGGCCGGAGAGGACCATCACAAAGCAGGACAGAAGATACAGATAAAATCAACCCAGGTGGTGGTGGAAACAGGCAAACCGCTCTTTATTAAAAGAAAAAGCAAAGTCGGCTGCAATCAGCCCAACTGCCCGCTCCAATCTGCCATAATAGTGCCCTTAAAGAAATCCGGAAATACTGTAGGGGCTTTAAAACTGTATGGTGACAAAAAAACACCTCTCAACAGTATCGATTTCCAAATCTGCTCAGGCCTGGCGAATCTCTTTTCCACCCAGCTAGAACTGGAGGATATTCAGCTAAAGACCCAGCTTCTTGCCCAGGCTGAAATTAAGCGCCTGCAATCACAGATCGAACCCCATTTTCTGTTTAATTCATTAAACACCATTACTTCGTTTTGCCGCACAAATCCGGAAAAGGCCAGGGAGCTTCTGATGAATTTTTCCAGTTATCTGAGAAAGAGCCTGGAAAATCATAAGGATTTTGTGACAGTGGCCGACGAGTTGCAGCAGGTCAAATCTTATCTTGCCATAGAAAAGGCCCGTTTTGGCGAACGCATCAAATTTACCATGGACATTCAACCCGGATATGATCAATGGCCCATTCCCCCGTTAATTATCCAGCCTCTGGTAGAAAATTCAGTCAAGCATGGTATCTCGGCCAAAGAAGAGGGGGGATCGGTTCGGGTTGTGATATCAAAACATAAAAAAGAACTGCAGATTATGGTACAGGACGACGGAATCGGCATGGATGAAAAACAAAGTGAAAATATTTTCAACAAAAACAACCATGACAATAATTCCCCAGGAATCGGTCTTAAAAATATCAACCAACGCATGGAACAGATCTACGGCCCACAATATAAATTGATAATGAACAGCAAACAGGATTCAGGCACAACGGTAAAACTAAAGGTTCCCATGACAAATTCAGATCTCATGCATGAGTTGAGCTGATGTTCAGTGGATCTGAAACAGTGTTTTAGCAAAAATAAACGGTTTTATTCAAATATCAATTAATAAAAAGGAGGGCCAGGTTATGAATTTACCAATCAGAAATTAATTCTCACCTTGCCTTGCAGGGTGAGAATTAAAAAAATGGATAGCGGTTACGGTTATTAGTTTCACCTGGGTTCGGTTATTAAGAGAATCCTCGAAAAAAGGTGAAACCAATTTTTAAAAGATTGGAATTAACGGATGAAAAAGAGGGTAGGCTGAAAGAGCTGAAATTTTATTTAACACCATTAACCCAAAAGGAGGAATTATGGAAGCGTTATTGATCATGGTGATCGCTTTTGTCGGTTACATTGTTATGTATCAGTTGTACGGCAAGTTTATCGGCAAAAAAATATTTAATCTGTCCCCCGATGCCGCGGTGCCTTCCGTTGAACAGGAAGACGGGGTTGATTATGTGCCCACTAAAAAAGAAGTGATTTTCGGGCACCACTTCACCTCAATCGCAGGTACGGGACCCATTGTAGGGCCGGCCATCGGTATTATCTGGGGCTGGGTTCCGGCAATGATATGGATCTTTTTCGGAACAATCGTGATGGGCGCGGTTCACGATTTCGGTGCGTTAGTTATTTCCATGCGAAACCGGGGGCAGTCGGTTGCGGAATATACAGCCAAATATGTAAACAGCCGGACCCGGTTTTTATTCTTTTTAATCGTTTTCCTTGAGTTGTGGATTGTTATTGCCATTTTTGGTCTGGTGATTGCCATTGTTTTTGCAATATTTCCCCAATCGGTGATCCCGGTGTGGCTGGAAGTACCCATTGCCATTTATCTGGGCTATCTGATTTATAAAAAGGGTGCCAATGTGATGACCTGGTCGATTATAGCCGTGATTGTGATGTATGCCACCTTCATCATCGGCTATTATGTGCCGGTTAAAATGCCTGCCATCGCAGGAATTCCCCCTACCGGTGTCTGGATAATTATTCTGCTTATCTACGCCTTTATCGCATCGACCCTGCCGGTGACCACCTTGCTCCAACCACGCGATTTTATCAATTCGCACCAGTTGGTTATTGCTCTTGCCCTGCTGATTTTGGGAGTACTGTTCACTGCATTTAGCGGCAATCTGGATTTGGTGGCTCCCGCCGTACAAACTGCACCGGCAAAGGCACCCCCCATGTGGCCTTTCCTGTTTATCACCATCGCCTGCGGGGCGATTTCCGGATTTCATGCACTGGTTTCATCGGGAACCTCTTCCAAACAGGTGCGCACTGAGGAAGATTCCCTGTTTGTGGGCTATGGATCCATGCTGATGGAAGGCACACTGGCCACACTGGTGGTGATTGCCGTTGCTGCCGGAATCGGAATGGGGTATACGCCTAAAGGAGGCGAGACAGTTGTAGGCGTTGCCGCATGGACCACCCATTACTCTTCCTGGGCGGCTGCCGCAGGTCTCGGTTCAAAAATCAACGCGTTTGTCATCGGTGCGGCCAATATGATCGGTACACTGGGCATTCCGCATGGAGTCTGTATTGTCATTATGGGTGTTTTTGTGGCGTCATTTGCCGGAACCACCCTGGACACAGCGACCCGGATTCAACGGTATGTGGTTGCCGAAATTTTCGGCGATGTGAAACTTGACTTTTTGACCGGCCGTTATGTGGCCACATTTATAGCTGTAGCTACTGCCATAGTATTGGCCTTTGCTACGGGAGCCGGTGGGAAAGGCGCTTTGAAACTGTGGCCGCTTTTCGGTGCGGTCAACCAGACACTGGCCGCCCTGGTGCTGATTATTATTGCGGTTTATCTGAAAGCCAAAGGCGGACTGAAATGGGTTATTGCAGGAATTCCTGCGGCGTTTATGTGCATTATGACCATCTGGGCGCTCATATTGAACCAGACCAAATTCGGGACGGCGCATAACATGCTGCTGCAGATCATCAACGGTGTCATCCTTATCGTGGCTATCTGGATTGCAGTTGAAGGCTTTATTAAACTGTTCAGTACCGGTGAGCCAGCCGAAGGTGCAACACCACAAGAAACTTAACAAACAACCATCAGACGGAAGTATCGCATAGCAGCGGTACTTCCGTTTCTTTTTATGCGTTTTAAAATTTTCCTGGCTATACCTGGATATGCCCAGTTATGATTGATAAATTAAAAAAAACTTATTTTACCCTCTTGATACCTGCCATGGTCGGATTTATTTGTATTTACCTATCCAAAAGGTTTAATTTCTTTTATTTGGGCCAACCTCCATTTATATCGATTTTAGCGCCTGTGGTTTTCGTTTTATCCGTTGTGTGTGGCATCGCCGCCCCTATTTTCTTGCGATCGCTGTTTGCCCATCGAATGAGTAATGAAAAAAATACGGCTGAATCAAAATTCATCAAATTTGAACAAAATCTGATTCGGATGGCCCTGGTCACCCCTTATCTGGGTTTGTTTGCTTATCTTTTTGATTTTAAAAAATTTTATTTCACCGCTACATTTTTAGTCACCCTTTACGCCGTTTATTATTTTTATCCGTCACAAAAGCGGATCGAATTTGAGAAACGAATCTTTAGGGTAAAATAAACATGCTGGACTCAAATAAAATTAAAATACTATCATGCCTAACATTATAAAATTTATAATAAATAAACTCTTTTCTACATGGAAAATTGCGGATGAAGTTGCCCGGGACAAGGCAGTCGAATGTATTGAGACCGAGCATGAGGAACTGAACCATATTTTCGCGGTTCTGGTACTGGGCTCTTTTATCGGCATGCCATCACCACCGATGCAAATATCGCTTGATCTGATGCCGTTAATGGAAAAGGAAATGATTTTAATGATGAAAAAGGTTGATACCGCCAATGAGCCGCTGTCACAACTTTTTTCCGTATTCGATATAGGTTAGCTATGCACAAACCGGCAAATTTATTTTTCATGGGCAAGGGTGGTGTGGGAAAATCGACCTCATCCGCCCTGTATTCTGTTTACCTGGCTGAAAAAGGATTTAAAGTACTGATGGTCTCTTTAGATCCCGCCCATAACCAATCCGATATTTTTAGAAAAAGCTTTTCCGATAAACCCATGCAAGTAACGCATGCTTTTTCCGTCATTGAAGTTGATCAGGACAAATGGATTAAAGCCTATCTTAAGGAAATACAGCATCAGGTCAACCGAACCTATTCCTATTTAACCGCATTTAACCTGGAAAATTATTTTAAGGTGATCAAGCACTCCCCCGGCCTGGAAGAGTATGCCCTTATCTTGGCTTTTAATCATATTCAACACAATTTTTCTGATTATGACTACCTGATTTTTGACATGGCTCCTACCGCGCTCTCTTTAAAATTTTTTAACCTGCCTGTGCTTTCCTTAATCTGGATCGAACAACTTTTGACGTTGCGGCAGGAAATTATTAAAAAAGGAGAAATGATCACTAAAATAAAGCTGATTAAAAAAGAAATCGAGCGGGATAAAGTGTTAAATAAAATCAGTGAAATGAAAAATGACTTTCAGACTTTAAAAACCGCCTTTGAAAACAGCGATAGAACCAGGGTACAGCTGGTTTTAAACCCGGATGAACTGTCTTTGGCGGAATCGATACGTATTTTTCAAGGCTTGAAAGATATTAATATTGATGTCAATCAAATTGTTTATAATAAAAAGCAGAATAGTTCTGCAGGAGATGAATTAAACAAGGCATTTGGCAAAACCCCGACAATCCATTTTCCCTATTCTGAAACACCGCTCATCGGTTATGATGTACTAAAACAATATTTAAACAGCAACGATCGCCTGGTTGAAAAACAGTTGGATCGCATGTTGATGCCGTCAGTATGATGGGTTGCTCTGTTTCATTCCTTCAATTCCCTTTTTTTAGCTACAAAAACAATATTGACTCAAACCTCTTAAAATTGTAATTTCGAAAAGTTTGGGGACCTTGGTACCGTATTTCCCCCTGCCGACTTTGCCGACTTCAAAGGAAGCTTTCATGAAGATCCGCTGTATTATTGTAGATGATGAGCCACCGGCAGTTGATGAACTGACCTATATACTTTCCAAAATTGAAGATGTTGAAGTGGTTGCTTCGTCGAATTCTGCCTTAAAGGCCATCAATGTGATAAGAGAAAAAAAGCCGGACCTGGTCTTTCTCGATATCCATATGCCGGTCAAAAACGGTTTTCATGTGGCCCGAATGATTTCATCCTTTGACCGCCCTCCCCTGATTATTTTTGCAACCGCTTTTGACCAATATGCGGTCAGGGCTTTTGAAGCAAATGCGATCGATTATGTTTTAAAGCCTTTTTCGGAAAATCGCATCAGAAAAACCATTGCGCGGGCAAAAGGCCTACTATCTTCAAACAGCAAAACCATCACCATCACCGAGCTGGACCGCCTGATAGAAAACATCGGTGAAGCCGACAAAAGGGTGGTTAGAATATCGGTGGAAAATAAAGGCCGTATTCTTCTTCTTGATCCGGAAAAAATCTTTTTTTGCCGGTCGAAAGCAAAAAAGCTAGTTATATATACCCAAAACAACCAATTTGTGTGCCACAGTGTTTCCACCCTTGGCAAACTAGAAACTATGTTGTTGCCGTATCATTTTTTCAGAAGCCATCGGGCGTATCTGGTCAATCTCTCCCGTATCAGGGAAGTCATTCCCTGGTTCAACGGACGCTACCTGGTTCATATGTCGGACGAAAAATCGACGGAGATTCCGGTAAGTCGGAGCAGAGCAAGAAATTTTAAAAACAAGTTGGGAATTTAAAGAGGCTGAAATACAATGAAAGCAATGGTTTTAAAAAATATTTGCGATTTTGCTGAGAATAAACAACCCTTGGAAATGGTCCATCTGCCTGATCCTGTTCCCGGCGAAAGGGAGATACTGGTTAAGGTTTCAACCTGCGGAGTATGCCATACCGAGCTGGATGAAATAGAAGGGAGAACGCCGCCGCCTGAACTTCCGGTTGTGCTGGGCCATCAGGTCGTGGGAAAAGTGGAGAAAGTTGGAAACGGTGCAAAAAAATATAAGATCGGAGACAGGGTGGGAATTGCCTGGATTTTTTCGTCCTGCGGCAAGTGCCTATTTTGCCTCCAGGGGGATGAAAACTTGTGTAAAGAATTTAAAGCCACCGGGCAGGACGCCAACGGGGGGTATGCCGAATACATGACGGTTAAAGAAGATTTCGCCTTTCCCATACCCGATCAATTTTCTGATGTCCACGCCGCACCCCTGCTATGCGCCGGAGCAATCGGCTACCGTTCTCTGCGACTAACAGAAATCAGAGACGGACAAAACCTTGGGCTTACCGGGTTTGGAGCTTCGGCTCATCTTGTCTTGAAGATGGTCAAACATAAATACCCAAAGAGCAAAGTTTTTGTATTTGCCAGAAGTGAAAAGGAAAGAATTTTTGCCAAAGAACTTGGCGCTGTTTGGGCAGGCAATACGGACGAAGAATCCCCTGAAAAGCTTGACAGCATCATTGACACCACTCCGGCCTGGAAGCCTGTGGTGGAAGCTTTAAAAAATTTAAATCACAGCGGCCGGCTGGTGATTAATGCCATACGCAAGGAAGAAAAAGACAAAGACTACCTGTTAAAAATCGACTACCCGCTGCATCTATGGATGGAAAAGGAGATAAAGAGCGTGGCCAACGTGGCAAGTAGAGATGTCAGTGACTTCCTTGAACTGGCAGCAAAGATCCCTATAATACCTGAAGTCGAGGAATTTTCCCTGGAAGATGCAAACAAGGCACTGCTTGAACTGAGGGAAAGAAAAATCCGGGGTGCCAAAGTGCTGAGAATTGATGTTTAGTAACGGTTCGCGCCCATTCGGAACAAAAAGGTCACACAATCTCTGTTCTTTAAGGGTTCACAGGTATTGCAGATGTGAACGCTTACCATTTTTAAGACAATCATTTGCGCAGAATGACCGGTTCGGGTTCATAGCTTCCTGAAGCGACCTGCTGCCAAAATTCTTTTTCGTCCTTTTGCCATTGCGGCCCGAATTTTTCAGTGAAAAAGCCGCTCAGGCGTTCAAACATTCTTCTTAAACTGGAACGATGTTCAAGGGTCAGAACGTCTTCTAGAAATTGGGCCATCTCCATCATTTTTTCCTTTGGGATATAAGCCCTGGCACCCATTTCGATCGACTTTTTCAAGCTTTCTGATGAAAGCGAATGAGCTGTAAGCATTACCGCAGGAAAACCAAGATGAACAGCGGCATTGAGTAAATCGAATCCACGAACACCCATGATATCAAGGATGACAGCATCATAGGTCCATGAACGAATCAGATGGTAGCCTGTTTCGTAGTCCTGTGCCCTATCCAGGACCAGACCGCTGTAGTCTTCAAGAAGATCCTCAAGAGTGTCAAGGATATCGGGCTCATCGTCCACCGCCAGAATTCGTTTGTTATTTAAGATAGATTCTCCCATGGGAGGTTCTCCTTATTTAACCGTAATCAAATCATTTCTTCATATGATACGCTGGAACATTATATTACAGGTTACATGTCAATTGCGTTAACTTAAGTGATTTTTGATTATTGAACCGCAGAATATCGAACAAGAAATGTCGAGTTACGAAGTGTTTCTCCTTACTTCTGCGGTTCGATATTCCTTGTTCGATATTCATTAATTGCTCGAAACTTAGAATAAGTTAACGACATTGAGTTGCGACTTACAAGTTGTATGAATAGGAAATAATCTTTTTTTATTACACGTAACGCGAAACTCGCAACCCGTAATTACTCCTTTTCTTTTTCAATCCGCCTGCGTTCTTCATCCCGGACTTCACGCCTGAGCAGTTTTCCTACCTTCGACTTGGGTAACATGTCTCTGAATTCAATATAACCGGGAACTTTGTAGGGAGCCAATCGATCACGGCACCAATTGAGCAACTCTGCGCCGCCAACGCCCCTGGCATCCTCTTTCAAAACCACAATCGCCTTGATCCGTTCCCCCACCTTTGGATCGGGGATGCCGACCACGCATGCGCCAATCACCGTGGGATGGTCCTGCAGAGTCGTTTCCACCTCTGAGGCTGAAACCCTGAAGGCCTTGTGCTTGATGATGTCGGCTGAGCGTTCCATATAGACCAGCTCTCCATCGGAATTAAAGCTGAGAAAATCGCCCATCCGGCAATACACTTTATCGTTTATCTCAATATAAGTCTGTTTTGTTTCTTCCGGCTTATTGTAGTATTCCTTTATGGTATAGGGAGATGTAACCAGAAGCTCTCCGCTTTCACCCTGCGGAACCGGTTTTAAAGTATCCGGATCTACCACAATGCACTCCCTGCTCTTTAATGGAAAACCTATAATACCCGATTCTGATTTTCTGCCGATCTTGCTGTAAGTCACATGGCCAACTTCGGTGGATCCATATACCTGGTAAATCGGTACGCCGCAATGCTCTTTCCATCGCTGCGCCACTTCCTCGGGCAGAACATCCCCGCCGCAATAACAATAAACCAGAGAACTTAAATCGTATCGGTCAATCCTGTCATTTTCCAGGATCATCCGATACAGTGCCGGAACACCAAGTAGCCAGCGTACGTTATACCGTTGAATCGATTCAAGCACAGCATCGATCTGGGGTGCTGGCATGAGAATGGTCGTGTTGCCTTTATTCAGCCCGATTGCCATAAAAAGGCCCAGGGCCATGATATGAAAAAGCGGGTTGATGGCAATATAAACATCCTCGCCCTCTTTGAGATGTTCCCCGGCGACATCATCCGTTACATCATTCACGTAAGAAGTCATTCCGATGTGATTCCCCGGCACTCCCTTTGGGAAACCGGTTGTTCCCCCGGTATAAAGGATGTAGGAGAGGTCGTTGGTTGGATCGATGGATACCTTTGACTTCAGGCGCCTGTGTTTTAATAGGGATTTGAATTGATGAACCCGGCTGTTTTTCTCTACCTTGCCGCTGGGGATCCTGTCAAAGAGTATACCCAGATATCTTTTCCACAGCGGAAGAAGGTCCGTCAAATTGGTTATAATGGCTCGTTTAAGTCCGGTGGTTTTGAAGGTCTCCTTTACATAACAATAATTAGTATCCATGCAAATAATCGTCTGCGCCCCGGAATCCTTGATCATATATTCGATTTCAAATGAAGTATAAATCGGAGCCACCGGTACGATCACAGCACCGATTCTTTGTATTCCAAGAAAGGCGATGACCCACTGGATACAGTTGGGTATGTAAATCATTATCCGGTCCCCTTTTTGAATTCCCATATCGGAAAGGGCGCCGGCAAAGCGGTCACTTAAATCTTTCAGACGGGCATAGGAAAAACTTTCTCCCAGATAAATCACCGCGTCTTTTTTCGGATAACGCTCACACATCCTGTCAAATCGGTTGAAAGTCAGTTCTTGTTCTAATTTTATCTCTTCGTTTTTCATTTCAAATAATTCTTTTAGCCTTTAGCAAAGCTGAATATTCCAGCTTTGCTATGCGGATATGCAAATGTATTCACCGCAAAGTCGCAAAGACCGCAGAGGTTTAATATTCTTTTTTTGCTTTACGCTGAACCCCGCTAACTGAAGCAGGATAAAAGGGTTGAAAGCAACAATGAACAATCCTGTTGGATAATAAAATCCTCCATAGCAACTATCCTGTCTGAACGTTAAAAAACCAACTTTTGCCACAGAGTGGTTGAGAATTTTTTTTTGCCGTTCTTCTCAACGGCAAAAAAAAAGGGTTATCTTTGCATTCTTAGCGTCTCAAGCGATGCGGGCGGTGAAAAAAATATTTTGCTGCAAATACAGACTTCTCCCTTATACCCCAAAATAAGCCGAACGAACATCCGGGTTGTTCATCAACTCTTCCCGCGTTCCTTCCATCACCGCAGCGCCGTTTTCCAGTATAAAGGCATAATCAACAACAGGTAGCACCGGGCGGGCGTACTGCTCGGTAATAATGATGGAGATTTTCTTTTCGTCCCGTATCTCTTTCACTGCACGAACGAGCATGGCCTGCATCAAAGGGCTTAGCCCTAACAGAGGTTCATCCAAAAACAGTATTTTAGGCTGGGCCATGAGTGCCCGGCCAATGGCCAGCATCTGCTGTTCCCCTCCGCTTAAAAATCCTCCGATCCGGTTTTTCAGTTTCTTCAAGGCGGGAAAAATGGTAAACACATAGTCGAGAGTCTCCTTTGCCTGGGAAGGTGTGGCCAGGTATCCGCCGATTCGCAGGTTTTCCATCACAGAGCTTTCTTTAAAAATTCGGCGTCTTTCCGGACAGAGGATGATTCCTTTTTTAGCCCGTTTGCTCGGTTTAAGATCCATAATGTCTTGATTCAAAAATTTGACCTGTCCGGTCAAAGTGATACGTTCTCCCCCGGACATTTCTTCTTTTTTCTTAATATCGAGCATAATACCCGAAAGGGCGTACATCAGGGTTGATTTTCCCGCACTGTTGGCACCGAACACACCTGTGATTTGATTTTCACCGCACCGGATACTGATATTATTCAACGCGAGCATATTTTCGTAAAATACCATCAGGCCTGTTGCTTCAAGCATGATCCATCACCTCCTCAACATTTTCAGACCCGAAATATGCTTCTTTAACCCGTTCGTCCGCCATCACCTCTTCCGATGTACCTTCAATAAGCTTTTCACCAAAATTTAAAACCATGATCCGGTTGGCCACTCGAAACAGTTCCCGTAACCTGTGCTCAATCATGATCAGGGTGATTCCGTCCATCTGGAGGCGTTCAATAAGTGGCACCATGCTTGCGATTTCGCTCATGGAAAGACCTGAGAAAATTTCATCGCAGATAATAAGATCGGGCTTTAGGGCAAGACACCTGGCAAGCTCCAGTCGTTTAAGGTATCCTGTCGGCAGGGCAGAGGTTATTTTATATGGAACAAACGAATCCCTTTCAAAGCCGATCTCTTCTAAGATATCAATGCTCACGGTGTTCCTGTCACCAAGCTTTCCACCGCCCCGCCAGCCTCCGGTTCGCTTTGCACGAGGAGAAAACAGCGGGATAACCAGGTTCTTATACGCAGGTAAGGTGTAATAGGGTCGCATTATCTGGAAGGTCCTGGTCACTCCCATATCGGCAATTTTGTGCGGCGCCTTGCTGGTGATATCTTTTCCGCGAAAAAAGACCCTGCCCGAGGATGCCTTAATAAAACCGGTGATGCAGTTGACCACGGTGGTCTTTCCGGACCCGTTGGGACCGATAATCCCCAATATTTCTCCTTCGTAAACATCGAAACTGACTCTGTTTAAAGCAATAATCCCACCAAAGGTTTTGGTTACTTCCTGCACTGTAAGAATCGGATCTACGGTCATACTTTTGTCCACCTTTCAAACTGATGATATTTTCGCTGTCCATAAACCATGATTCCTTCACTTTTAAAAACGATGAAACCCACCAGGATGATGGAATAGAAAACGATTCGAAGCGTTCCAAAATCCCGCAGCAGTTCGGAAATAGGGACTAAAATCATGCAGCCGATAATCGGACCCACCAGCGTTCCTCCACCACCTATCACTGTGGCTGCAATTGGTAGAATTGAAAAATCAAGCGCAAACTGAGAAATACCTGACCACATATAGATGTGGACCAGACATGCGCCACTCAAACAGCCCATGGCCGAAGCGATAAAAACAGCCATGGCTTTAATACGAGTGATGTCCATTCCCGATGCCTTGATTGCCTGATCGTTGTCTTTAACGCCGCGAAAAACAAGACCGATATCCATATTCACCAGTCGTCTGATCCCAAAGAGAAAAAGGAGAGTCACCCCGATAACGAAGTACTGCTCAATCCAGTTGCTGGAAAAGCCGTCAATGCCGATAATACCGTCCGTGCCACCGAGAATATCAAACGCCTCAATAACCCGGGCGGAAAACAAAGGATACATGAGACTGACGATGGCAAAATAAACCCCTCTTAACGGAAGGCAGGGAAGTAAAAGCAGGGTGCATACACTGGCACCTACCACGGTAGCCAGGGGAATCGTTAGCAAAGGAGACAAACCGAATGACGTATTGAGTATGGCGGCCATATAGCCACCGGTCCCAACAAAAAACGCGCCGCCAAGACAGACCAGACCGACGAAATGCGCCAGAAAATCAAAGCTTAAGGCCAGAAGCGCATATATGCAGGTAATGGTAATGACCCGCTGCCAGTACATCCCGGGCATCACCACAGGCAGAATCAACATCCCCAAAATCAGTACCAACCTGGGAGCGGATAAATAAGATAACTCGCGCCATGACATCATGGCATAAATTCCGTCCGTGCGTACCTTTATCCCCCGATCTATCCTTTCTCTGCGACGTTCAGTGTTTTCCTTCAAACCCTTTCCTCCAGTTCTTTCTGTCTTCCGAAAAGACCGGATGGTTTAATGATCAAAGTCACAATGATGGCCAGCAATGCCACCACCATTTGATAATGAGAGCCCAAATAGACAGCGGTCAGGATTTGAGCAAAACCGATGAGAAAGGCGGCCAAGATTGCGCCTATCCAGCTTCCCAGTCCGCCTACAATGCAAACGGAAATGGCCAGAATCAGGACATTATAACCTGATTCCACCACTATGTTTCCCAAAGGAAGCAGAAGAATTGCGGCAAGGGCTGCCAGCATTGAACCGAAACCCATGGCCACCACCGCCATAAAATCAGAATCAATTCCAAGCATCATGGCCGCACGCTCGTCTTGAGCCATTCCTTTAAGAGCCAGGCCAACCCGTGTGTAACGGGTGAAAAGCCACAGGCATACCACCAGAACCCCTCCAATACCCACCACCAACATTCGCTGGTAATCTACGGGGATATCGCCGATGGTCACACTCCCTTCAATAAAGGCGGGCAGGGTGTAAGTCATTCCCTTGAAACCGCCCCACCTCAACCCTTCGAGTATGGCAAGCCCGATGGCGTAAGAAGCAATGATTTCCGAGATCTCCATGCCCCGGATACGAATCAGCACAAACTGGTAAATCAGAGCACCAATCACAGCGGTAGCGATCATGGCCAGGATAATGCTGAGCAGGTAATTCAGCCCCAGGGAGTTAAGAAAACCCCAGGTCACAAACCCGCTTAGAACATACAGCGAACCGTGAGCAAAATTTGGCAGCCGGCTGACGCCATACACCATGGCAAAACCCAGGGCATAAAGCGCCAGGGCCACACTGTTGATGGTTCCGTAGATCAGAATATCCATATTTTATTCTACCACATAAAACCTGGTCCTATGGAGCAGGTCAACGACAAAAGGCTGTACCGAATTGATTGAGTTATGTACGGGTTACGTGATGCGTGTTGTTAACCGTAACACGCAACCTTTAATCTGCACCGTGTTGTGATTACGATGTAACCACTTAAAGGAATAATCAAGATCTATCCCCTTGGATTCGGATAGTTACTTTCTCATCCATGGCGGAAGCTGGATGCTGCCAACAGCGATACTTTTGGGATACACCACCACACGGTTTCCCTTCTGCCACTGCAAAATACTGCCCACAGCGCCGTCTTTGGGATCGGCTGCCGGGATGACCTGGTGACTTTTAGGATCGAACCGAAGCCTTCCGTAAACCCCCATCACATCGGTTTTTTCCAGTTCTGTGACCACCTGGTTGGAGTCGAGACTTCCGGCACGCTCGATGGCATCTTTCAATACATGCACAGCCATGTAACTGCTGGACGTACCCAGGCCTTCCGGTTCAACTCCCCATTTTTTGGCATAGGCGTTGTAAAATTTCATGGTCCACGGGGTGGCATTGGAGGGCGCATTACCGGCGTTGACCACATTACACAGGGTGTATTCCCCTTTGCCTTTGGTGGCTTTCCAGAAACCGGGCTGTTCGGCGGCAGCCAGGGTGGAGCCGAAGGGAAGCGCAGGAATCTTCATCTCATACCATTGTTTTAAGAGAATGGCGCTTTCAGGCATGTCCATCCAGATATTGATAATTTCGCTTTTGGTTTTTTTGGCTTTCAACAGTCCCATGGAAAAATCGGTCGCACCGGTGGGATATATTTCCACGCCGGTGACATTCCACCCTTTTTTGGTGGCGACTTTTTGCATCACATTTGCCGCACCGCGTGCATGGGAAACATCCTGGGCAATAATAAACAGATTGTTGAATCCGTATTTTTCTTTGAGTTCACCAAAATTGGCGAACATCTCGCCCACGAGCTGCTTGGCCTCACCGTGGATACGAAAACAGTATTTAAACTTGTCATACTGCTTGGCCACCATGGCATGGTATTTGGGAGTCAACACACCGGTGGTAAGAATAGACACTTTTTTGTATTTTGACAAAAGGGGCATGGCTGCCAGGGCCGCTTCTGAGCGGACCGGTCCGCCGATAAGGAAGTCGGCTTTCTTGTCTAAAATCAGCTTTTCCACAGCCAAAAGGGCTTCACTCACCGGAACACCGGGTTCTAAATCCCTGGTATCTATCACCTCTACCTTGAATGGGCGCTTTTTACCCCCCACATTTACGCCCCCTTTGGCGTTGATCTCTTCAACGGCCAGCTTGACACCCCTTTCTGCATCCCAGCCATACAGGTATGCCGTCGATAACGGGCATCCGATCACAATCGGCTTTTTTGCCAACGCGCTGTTTGCGGCCAATAAAAACAGAACCGATACAAGCAGGATAAACAATAATTTTAAGCTCTTGATCTTCATGTGAATACCTCCTTATTATGTAAAAACGTATGTTGGGGAATAAACTTCTGTTAATATTGACTCACAGAGGAAAAACATCATCTATCAAGGGTGTTACGGTGAGACATTTGAAAAATGGTAATGTCTGTTCGAGTTCAAAGAAGGCGAAAATTTTAGCCACAGGAATATATATAATATTTTGGAGATTGAAATTTGAGCCTGGTGAAGAAATCGGGCAGATAAGCGTAGACTTCGGAAAGTGTCGTTTTGCAAAAGTCTCACAGTGTAAAATCATCTATTCAACAATAGAGCAAAATCGGTTTAAATATTTAAATATCATTCATTTTCAAAGCGTCTTTTATTGTTTATACTGCAACTGAACTGTAGTCAAGAATAAAAAAACAGCTAAACTCCAACTGATGCCAATAAACATTGACCAGGGAGACCTTTGGAACCCATTGTTGTTTTAATATATAACGTTCATTGTTTTATTTCTTTCGCTGTTTTTTCATACCGGTTATTAATATTTTGTAGGTGTTGTGTGTCAGTCAACACATTTAATGTTCTGCAAAATTTTCCGCTTTTGAACGTTTAAGCAAAGAAGGAAAGATGGAATATGGGTGAGGCATATATCTGGCGGTGCTGAAATTTTCAAGGTTTTCCGGAAGCAATGATGGGATTATCAATTGGTTCAATTAGCCATCCAACACCTTGCGGATGACACCCGAAAGATCTTTTATTACCACCGGCTTCATCAGAAAACCTTTTATTCCCATGGCTGCAGCCTCTTCCTTGGACATCATTTCACTGAATCCGGTACAGAGAACAACCGGCATATCAGAGCGAATTTTAATCATCTCACCGGCCAGTTTGTCCCCGGTCATGTTGGGCATGGTCATGTCGGTGATGACCAGATCAAATTTGTCAGGATTAGCCCGAAAGGCCTCCAAAGCCTCGATGCTGCTGGTACGAACCGTCACCTGGTACCCCAACCGCTCAAGCATTTTCCTTTCCATATCCACAATAATGTCCTGGTCGTCAACCAGAAGGATGCGTTCAGTCCCTTTTTGAATGGGCGTATCAGTTTCAACTGCTGCTGTTTCTTTCTGTTTTTTTATCACTGGAAGATAAACCTTAAATTCGGCTCCATTTCCCGGTTCACTATAAACGCGGATAAACCCCCCATGGTTTTTGACAATGCCATGAATAACTGCAAGACCCAGACCCGAACCTTTACCTTCTTCTTTGGTGGTAAAATAGGGATCAAATATTCGGTCTATGATGCTCTGCTCCATACCGGGGCCGGTGTCGGCCACTGTCAGACAAATATGCAGACCCGGGATCATGTTCGGGTCTTTTAATTCTTTGGCCGTCAACTCGACTTCTTTGAGGGTTATTGTCAGCTTCCCGCCGGTGGCCTCCATGGCTTGATAGGCATTGGTGCACAGGTTCATCAGGATCTGGTGAATCTGGATGGGATCTGCCAGCACCAGTCCACAATCGTTTTGTATATCCTTACTGATCTCAATGGTGGCGGGCAGGGAAGATTTGATCAGTTTGAGGGCTTCTTTGATTATTCTTTGGGCTTCTAACGGTTTACGTTCATGATCCGATTGGCGGCTGAACGTAAGGATTTGCTTAATCAAATCCCGTGCCCTTTTGGCTCCGCTAAACACCTCCAGCAGGTAGCCACGCAACGGGTGGTCTTCAGCAATATCCTCCAACATCATCTCTAAATAGCCGAACATGGGGAACAGAATATTGTTGAAATCGTGTGCGATTCCCCCTGCCAGGGTACCGATCGCTTCCATTTTTAGGGCCTGGGTCAATTGCTCCTGAAGTTTGGTAACTTTTCTTTCCGATAAAATTCTTTCAGTGACATCCCTTCCCGTACCGCTGACAAAAGGCTCTCCATCATCTGGATGAACCACCGTGCTGTGATATTCAATATAGCTCTTTTGGCCATTTTTCTTGAAATATACGGTGACCCCTTCATGGTATCCCTGCGCCTTGAGAGGTTCCAGATATTCACTTTCAAAAGCATTGGCAAATTCCGGTTTCATTATATCCGAACCCTTTTGTCCGACCAGTTCATCATACTCATATCCAAATAGCTTTTCCATGGCCGGGTTTAATGAAATAAAGCGCCCTTCAAAGTCATGAGTATATATGAGATCACTAATAGAATTGAACAGGTCACGAAAACGTTTTTCCGATTGCAAAACCCTCTTTTCCGCCTGTTTGCGCTCACTCACATCCCGGACAATCCCTCGAAATCCGATTAGCTGACCTTCGGTGCCCTTTCTTAAAGAGACTGAGGCCTCAACATATCCCCTGTTGCCATCTTTTCTTATAATTTCCCAATCAAAGCCTTTTTGCGTTTTTCCAGTGCGATATACTTTATTGAAGGTTCGATATAGCTTTTTTGCATTCTCTTCGTCGGTGTACTGTCGATTGTTCATCCCCATCAACTCATTGCGGGTATACCCGAGGATTTTTACCAATGAGTCGTTGAAAAAAGTTAAGCTCCCTGCCATATCGACCTCAAAGTAGCCCTCTTCAATATTTTCCAGAATACTTCGATGTTTTTCCTCGCTCTCACGCAATGCATCCTCCACCCGCTTGAGCTCGCTATTTTCCTGTTCCAATTCATTTACCCGTTGGGCTAATTCTTCATAGCTGGGTTTTTTAGCCATGGGGAAATCTCCGGTTCACCAAACAAAAGTTATTTAAAATGTGGTGCACTTTGAAGTTGAATCCATCCATTGCGGCACCAATTTTCTCCCAAAATCATGCAGACGTAAAAATTTTTGCTGTAAAATCGAGCCACGTTCAAGGGAAACAATGCCCTTAAAAAATTAAGCCATATCCATCATTTTTTTAGATCTTTAATAGAAATCACCTTGGCACCGGTGTTATCTCCGGAATTCATTTTTTTGTCCGTCGGTCGTTTTGTGCTGTCCGGTTTTATGGTATCGTCCGGAGTTGTGACTTCTTCCAGCCGCATCTTCTTCCCGTTCATGGTAAATTCGCTGCCGTTGATATAAATATCTTTCAAGATCCAGGTGACAATCTGAACCGGAATTTGAAGAATAAGGAGCTTAACGTGGTACCAGTCGGGTTTTGAATCGGCCTGGATATCTTCTATTCTGGCGAAGGCAAGAGGTTTATCTTCAAGATATATAAGTATCAGATCATTTTCTTTGGCCATGTTGCTAAAACCTTTTTAAAGTTGATGGTGTGGCAAAAATTCTCATCTACTGCGTTGCAGCGGTTTTGCAGAAATTCAACATACTATATGTATAGTCTCGTCCCTTTAAAACCGCCAGGCCTTGTATATCATCCTTTTTATTTGGCCTTCCGGTGCTTCTTTAAGGACCGGTGACAGGTGCAGCAAAGTTGATCTTCTTAAAAAATTTTGCTGGTGTTTTTACAATCTATCGTCTTTCTTTTTACACATGGTTGGACGTATGCAAAGTTTTGATAACAGGGCTATTGCGTTTTTTATGATGGTGTTATAATATTAAATGTTGAATTATTTCAACCTTTATGTCATTTTTAATATTTTTATTATGGGAGTCAAACCTTGTGCCAATATAAAATACATCCTATTGTAATGGGAACCAAGGTTTTCGACAAGGGGATGATGACGTACCAGCATGACTATGGAAAGCCTTATACCATACCCATTTACTCCTGGTATCTTGAAGGCGGCGATAAAAATATCCTCGTGGATACCGGAGAAATGAGTCCGATTCAATCGGCAGATAGAGAAAAGTTGATCAACGGAAAGATCTATACCTTTGAAGAGGGACTCAGTCGCTGGAATTTGTCACCGGAGGAAATCGATATCGTCATACACACCCATTTGCACAATGATCATTGTGAAAATGACTATAAATGCGTGAACGCGGTGTTTTACATTCATGAAAAAGAGATGGAATGTATCCACCATCCCCACCCTCTCGATTTCCGTTACCTCGAAGATTATATCGAAGATGTGGAACAAAACGGACAAATCAAAATGATTACCGAAGATTCGGAAATCCTGCCGGGCATTCATGTTCTGCACACGCCGGTGCATACCAAAGGGGGATTGACTGTACTGGTGGATACTTCCGATGGAAAAGCAGCCATAACCGGTTTTTGTGTGATCAGGGAAAATTTATTCCCGCCAAAAGAAATAAAAGCAATGGAAATGGAGGTCATTCCACCGGGTACACCGGTAAATACCTATGATGCTTATGATATCATGCTAAAAGTTAAACATATGGCCGATATATTGATCCCCCTTCATGAACCGGGCTTTGCCGCTGTTGATACAATATCCGATGGCTGCATGAAAAGCTGATATTTTTAATCTTTCATTTACTTGGTAAATGTTTTAACTATCTGGTATAATAAATGATTTCCTTACCATAAACCGGGCAGTCTGAATGCAGTTTTTCCAGAACGCTAAACATGATAAAATTAAACCTAATCAATTTGTTAAATATAACCGATAGGTAACTAGAAAGCTCCCTAACCAAGGTGGCGTGATTTTATAGAGACGAGGCATTACATACCCGATACCGAGTGTCTGAAAAAGCGCTGCAACACATCAGATGGGAGCCCTACAAAGCCATCAATTTTGTAAGGAGAATTAAAATGAGGGTACACAAATTTTTTAACAAAATTTTTATCATTCTCCTTGTCTCCATGCTCATCTTGGGAGTAAACAGCACACTGTCTGCAAACCAGAAAAAAGTTGATAAAACACAACAAGCAGAAAAGATCTCCGCAGAAAAAAACCCGGGGGCTGCAGAAAAAGATGTTGTCGAACAAGGAGAGGTGGAAAGAGATCAAAGAGACCAAAACAATGACTCCGCCTACTGGTATGACATGGCAATACTCTGTTCTGTTTACGGAAACGACGAGAATGCGATCAGGTATTTCGATAAAGTCATTAACCTGGAACCTGAACAAAGCAAGGCTTATTTTCATCGTGGCGTGTCATATGGTGAGCTCGGCCAATATGAAAAAAGCCTGTCTTCCATCAATAGGGCCATCGAACTTGATCCAGAGAAAGGACTTTTTTATTATGGCAGGGGAAGGGTTTACCTGTTGTCAGGTGATAAAGAAAAGGCAATAGAAGATTTTAAGCAGGCAGCGACCAGGGGAAATCTTGACGCGCAAAGATACCTGAAGAACGTTGCCATGGTTGAATGGGAATAATACTGGTTTAATACTTGAATGTCTAATGAGTCTGAAACTTAAAAAAATTTTGTTTTCCAACTGGCTGATTTGCACTATTCTCACCCTGCTTGTTATCGGGGGGATGCTGCTTGAGTTTCATCCCATGCAGTTTCTGGAATACAAGGCCTATGATTTTCTTACCCGCCTGCGAAAAAGGGAAATCAGCAGCCAGGTGGTACTGGTAAAAATTGACGAGAAAAGCATAAAAGAGATCGGCTGCTGGCCATGGCCCCGTTCATATATTGCCGAAGTCATAAGCCGTCTTTCCAGATTTAGTCCTAAAGCATTTGGCCTGCATCTTTTATACCCAAGCCAGGAAATAAATCCGGGACTTAAGGAAATTATAAATATCAGAGGAAGATTTAAAAATGAACCATTCCTCAGAAGCAGAAAAAGTCGACTTAAAATTGACCGGTTTCTGGCCAAATCCCAAAAACGGCTTGAACATGACAATAAATTTACTGCAGCTGTAAATCACGCAGTCAACATCGTTTTGCCGCTGCGCTTTAACACCGGCCCCGTAAATGACGATGATGGCTCCGAATTGCCAGGTATTTTAATTATTAATTCCCTCGACTTCAGCAAAAACAAGGTAAGCCCGGCACAACATCCCTATGCTTTTGACGGCGATATTATCGTTGCCAACCAAGTGACAGCCACTTTCGATCAATTGGCCAGGAAGGCGGGAGCTCTGGGCCATATCAATCAGACTATCGACTCTGATTTTGAAGTCAGAAGATCCCCACTTTTTATCAAATATAAAGAAAGATATTTCCCCTCCATTGGCCTTCAACTTGCTGCAAAATATGTGGGGGTGGGTATTAATGAAATAATACCGATTGACGACGGACTGAGACTTAAAAACCTGGAAATCCCGACTGACGGATATTTCCAGATGTTTATTGATTATGGCGGAAAGGGACAAAAAATTACCAGTTACTCATTTTCCGATGTTTATCACGGCAAAGTTCCTGAAAAAGCCTTCAATGATAAAATCGTTCTCCTTGGAGTCACTTCTAGAGACTTTGTTCCCCTGTTTAAAACAACGGCAAATAGCGATGCTTCGAAAGTTGAAATTTGCGCAAATGTAGTTGAGAATATTATTAATAGAAAACATTTTTCCAGGCCCGCCTGGGGCTTTGCCATGGAAACCATGGTTGTCCTTTATTTTGGCCTGTTCCTTATATTTGTTATTCCCAAGGTAAATCCAAGAGACGGTGGTTTGATACTGAGTATTTTTTTATTAACCTGGATTGGATTTACCGTTGTTCTTTTTATGGTATTCGGTTACTGGCTTAAGGTGCTTTCCCCGATTTTTCTGGCTTTCATCGGGTTTTTTATCACAGGATATAAAAGATTTGCCGAGGAAAAACAGCGTGAAAGCATGGAATTAAACAAGATGTTGGGCCTGTCGTTTCAGAAAAAGGGTGTGCTTGATTTTGCCTTTGAAAAATTTTCATGCTGTCCTGTTGAAAACAAGGAGGTCAGGAGCCTACTTTATGATCTCGGTCTCGATTTTGAACGAAAAAGGATGTTTAAAAAGGCACTGGATGTTTATAACCATATGCTTAAAGCAGGTAAATTCAAGGATATCACCAAACGCATAAAAGCTCTGGAAAGTTTTGGCGAGACCGCCATATTTAGTCCTGGTTCAACCATGCAGGAAGAAACTTTGTTGATCAATGGTGCCACAACCAAGCCCACCCTGGGGCGCTATGAAATTATTAAGGAACTTGGTCAGGGTGCAATGGGTACGGTCTATCTTGGCATGGATCCGAAAATTAACCGGGAAGTGGCGATTAAGACACTGAAATATGCCGATGTGGATGCCGATAAACTGGCTGAAGTAAAAACGAGATTTTTTCGTGAGGCGGAGGCTGCAGGAAAGCTTTCTCATACTAAAATAGTGACCATTTTTGATGTGGGAGAAGAATACGATATGGCCTACATGGCCATGGAATTTCTCAAAGGAAAGGATCTATCCGAATATTGCAGCAAAAATAAATTACTCCGGCCCAAACAGGTATTAAAAGTTGTTTTGTCAGTAGCCGAAGCCCTTGATTATGCTCATCGCAATGGTGTGGTACACAGAGATATAAAACCTGACAACATTATTCTTTTGCAAAACAACAGGGTAAAGGTGGCTGATTTTGGTATTGCCCGTGTGATGACTGCTTCCAAAACCCAGACAGGGGTCATCCTGGGTACTCCCAATTACATGTCACCTGAACAGGTTGCAGGAGCAAAGTTGGATGGCCGCAGCGATCTCTTTTCTTTGGGAGTCGTTCTTTATGAATTGTTGACCGGGGAAAAACCTTTTAAAGGGGATAACCTTACAAATCTAATGTATGCCATTTCAAATGTGTCCTACATACCATTGTCAAAAATTAAACCAAATCTTCCATCCTGCCTGGAGGCAATTATCACCAAATCACTGACCAAGAGCGCAAAAAAGCGATTTAAATCTGCTGCCGAAATGGGCAAAAAAGTCCGCCTGTGCTTAAATATAATTAATAAGCAATAAAATAGCATGAATTCCAAATTTTTAATTTCTATTTTCTAATTTCAGCGTTTTATAGACTCTCACCATCAACCCAAGTATGTCATGAAAATAGCAATTGCCCAAATTAATCCCGTAATCGGTGATTTCAAACATAATTTAAGCAGAATCAAATACTATACAGACAAAGCAAGAGCTCTGTCTTGTGACCTGGTGGTGTTTTCCGAACTTACTGTTTCAGGATATCCCCCACGGGATCTTCTGGAAAAAGAAGATTTTATTGAGGCAAACCTGGCCTGTTTAAACGATCTGATATCCACCATAAGCAGCATAGGTGTTATTTGCGGTTTTGTCGATAAAAACCCGGGTGATGAAGGAAACCGACTTTTTAACTCCGCCGTTCTTTTTGAAAACGGCAAAATTTTGCACAGGGTTAACAAGCGGCTGCTGCCTAATTATGATGTATTTGACGAAAGGCGTTATTTTGAACCCGGGGGGAAAGCCGCCTGCTTTTCATACAAGGGATACAGGATAGGATTGACCATTTGTGAGGATGTCTGGAACGACAAGGATGTGATAAAAAAAAGAGTGTATCACCTAAATCCCGTATCATTGATGGTAGAAGATGGCGCTGATCTAATCATAAATATATCCGCATCTCCTTTTCATGTCGGCAAAAGAGAATTCAGATGGGACATGTTGGGATCTATTGCAAAAAAATATGATGTTCCTTTTGTTTTTGCCAACCAGGTGGGAGGAAATGACAGCGTGCTGTTCGATGGAATAAGTGCTGCTTTTAATCGAGAAGGAATGATGACCGCCCGGGCAAAGGATTTTGAAGAAGATATGGTCCTGTTTGATTTGCGAATCTCTGAGCCTGATAGGCAGAATCTTCATGCAGTGGCAGGATCGGATACAGAATCCCTACTCAAAGCCCTTATTATGGGGACACACGACTATGTGACAAAATGTGGTTTTACCAAAGTGGTGGTTGGTTTAAGTGGCGGAATAGATTCAGCATTAACCGCTTATATTGCCACCATGGCTTTGGGAAAAGAAAATGTTTCCACTGTCTTTATGCCGTCACAATATACTTCCAAAGATAATTATGAAGATACAAAAAAACTTGCCAACACCCTTGAAATAGGGCTTGTAAACATTCCGATTGATCGCATGCTCAAAGAGTTTTTGCCATATACTTCGCCTTCTTTCGACAAAAGCAATCCGGGTATTGTGGAACAGAATATACAGGCAAGAATCAGAGGGACTATTCTAATGGCCATGTCCAACAGGGAGGGCAGCATTCTTCTTTCCACCGGAAACAAATCCGAACTTGCAGTGGGGTATTGCACACTTTATGGTGATATGAATGGAGGGCTGGCGGTCATCTCGGATGTGCCCAAAACACAAGTTTATAAACTTGCCCGCTTTATAAATGCTGAAAAAGAATATATTCCGTTCAGAATTATTACCAAAGCGCCTTCCGCCGAACTCAAACCCGGACAGACAGACCAGGATGATCTGCCATCGTATGATATTTTAGATTCAATATTAAAGGGATATATCGAAGACTATAAAGGTGCAGACGAACTGGTGAAAATGGGATTCGCCAGAGAAACAGTTGAGGATGTTATTTCAAGGGTGGACAGGAGCGAATATAAGCGGTACCAGGCAGCCCCCGGTCTTAAGGTAACGTCAAAGGCGTTCGGTTACGGCCGGCGCTACCCACTCGCACAGGGATATAGGCCGAAATAGTAATCATGGATTCATAATTACCCAGTTCTTTAAAAATTGAACATCTTGTTCCGTCAATTTTTATGCCGCTGGCTTGGTATAGAGTGTTTCCTCCCATTATTCACCTTCAGCCCAATTTTTTCCGGCCCACTCATAAACGCTGTATCTTTGACAAACAGAGGGAATTTTATCACTTTTTACCGGTTCATCAATATTGCATAAGGAGAAAAAACCATGACTAGCAAAGTCTATTTTATTGATCTAAGAGCAACAGCCAGAGAAAACCTGTTGGGTAAGTTGGGAAGGCTGCTGGCTACGGCAGGGCTTTCCGGTTGTATCAACAATAGAGATCTGGTTGCAGTAAAGCTTCACTTTGGCGAAATGGGAAATACCGCTTTTATCCGGCCGGTATTTTTGCAAAAGGTAGTAAAAGCCGTTAGGAATGTCGGCGGCGCTCCGTTTCTAACGGATGCCAACACACTTTATTCGGGCACCCGCAGCGATTCCCCACATCATATTTCCACCGCCATCCAAAACGGTTTTGCCTATTCCGTTGTGCAGGCCCCTGTAATCATCGCAGACGGTTTAAGAGGTAAAAGCGAAACAGTGGTTAAAATCGGGCAAAAAAATTTTAAAAAAGTATATATCGGGTCGGAAATTTTCGAGGCGGACGCTCTGGTATCGGTGGCCCACTTCAAAGGGCATGAGCTTTCCGGTTTTGGCGGAACCATCAAAAATTTAGGAATGGGATGCGCGTCCCGCAAAGGAAAACTTTCCCAGCATTCAACCGTGTCACCAAAAATTGTTAGAAAAAAATGCGTCGGGTGCGGAGACTGTGTCGATCACTGTTCCCAAAGCGCCATTTCTTTGGTTGAAGAAAAGGCCGTGATTGACATCAAAAAATGTATCGGTTGCGGCGAATGCATCCTTATTTGCCCCAATGAGGCTGTGCAGGTACAGTGGAATCAACAGATACCGGTTTTCCTGGAGAAAATGGTGGAATATACCATGGGTGTTCTAAAGGGTAAACAAGACAAGGCGCTGTTTGTGAACTTCATTACCAACGTTTCACCGGCATGTGACTGCTATCCCTATAATGATGCACCTATTGTAAAGGATATCGGCATACTGGCATCAACAGATCCGGTTGCCATTGACCAGGCGTCCGTGGATCTGGTAAACAAAGAGACCGGTCTTGCAGGAACCTGCCTTAAAGGAAAAACCGAACCCGGCAAAGATAAATTCAAGGAACTCTATCCAAAGGTGGACTGGGAAATACAGCTTGACTATGCCCAAAGCCTTGGGCTCGGAAACCGTATATACGAACTTGAGAAAATATGATCGGGTTGCGAGTGGCGGGTTACGAGTTGTGCGTTGTTGAAAGGAAATATAGCTTTATTATAACCCGTATCCCGCAACCCGTAACCCGCAACAATTACGCGAAACACAAAAACAAGCTGCTGATAGAGCTTGTAAGTGACGTTGTCGTTAGTTAATCCAAGAATTTTCCCTGCCATGAGTCTCTGTTTTCCAGTGTTTCTTTGATAAGGGCAAGGGTTTGAGCTTTTTTAACAGACCACCGGGGGGCGACGAGTTCTTCTGGATGGGGATCTCCGGTAAGTCGCTGAATAACCATATCTTTGGGAATACGTTCCAGAAAGTCGCACACCAGATCCACATACTGCCGTTGTTCGAGGCATTGGTATGAACCCTGCCGGTGCCGGTACAGCTTTTCGAGTTTAGTTCCTCTAACCACATATAGAAGATGGATTTTTATCCCGTCAATTCCCATTGTGGCAATGGACTTTGCCGTTTCAATCATATCACCTCTTTTTTCTCCGGGCAGCCCGAGAATCACATGGGCACATATCTTGATCCCCCTGTTTAAAGTTGCCTCAATCGCATCTTTAAAACATTGAAAGTCATGGCCCCGGTTCATTAACGCCAGTGACTTGTCATGTATGGACTGGAGACCGTATTCGATCCATATCAGGTGTGTTTTTGTATAACTTTCGATTAGTTTTAAAACAGGCTCGTCCACGCAGTCCGGCCGTGTTCCAATGGAAAGGCCGACCACCCCTGCTATTGACAGGGCTTCATCATAAAGGCGTTTAAGCAAATCTATTGGTGCGTAAGTGTTGGAAAATGATTGAAAATATGCTATAAATTTTTTGGCCTTGTACCGTTTGGAAAGGGCCTCTTTTCCTGCAAGGATCTGGTCGGTAACGGAAAACCCTTTTGCATACGCGCCGGTTCCTGATCCGCGCGTGTTGCAATAGATACAGCCTCCCGTCGAAATCTTCCCATCCCTGTTTGGACAGGAAAGACCTGCATCTATGGTAATTTTCTGAACCCTGCATCCGAAAATACTTTTAAAGTAGGAGTTTAAATCGTTGTATCTTTTATCCACTTCAGCTATCATTGCTTGACCTTCCATTGATTCGATTATATGATTTTTTAACCATAAAGGGGTAAAGAACTCAAGGGGTATCTACCCAGGTGAGTAGTCTGACTGCATGAGTAGTCACGGATTATCAAAAATAGAGAGATGCAATTTTATCAAAAAAATTACGACATCATAGTGGTCGGTGCAGGCCATGCAGGATGTGAAGCCGCTCTGGCTGCTGCCAGAATGGGATGCAGCGTCCTTATTCTGGCCATTGATCTCGATAAAGTGGCAGCGATGCCTTGCAGCCCGTCCATCGGTGGAATGGCAAAAGGACAGCTGGTTAAAGAGATAGATGCTCTGGGCGGAGAGATGGCCAGGATCACCGATAAGTCGACTATTGCATTCAGAACGCTGAACACCAAAAAAGGCCCGGCGGTGCATTCAACCAGAACGCAAAACGACAAGATACGCTACCATATAGCCATGAAGGCTGTTTTGGAAAAACAGCCAAACCTTGATTTAAAACAAGCCATGGTGGAAAAGCTGGTGATAGAAGATGGGAGAGTCATCGGTCTGGAGGATGTCACTGGGTTTGGCTACCATGCGCGCTCTGTTGTTTTAGCGACCGGTACCTTTTTAAGCGGTCTTATACATATTGGTTTTAAATCAATTAAGGCAGGAAGAGCTGGAGAGTTTGCTTCTTATGGCCTCCCAGCGCATTTGAGCGAGCTCGGATTCGAACTGGGAAGGATGAAAACCGGCACACCCCCCAGGTTAAAAAAATCAACTATCGATTTTACCAAATTTGAAAGACAGGAGGTTGAACCAGACCCTGTGCCCTTTTCTTTTTTTACTGATAAAATTTCCATGCCTCAAATCCCGAGTTACATTGGGCACACCAACCAGAAAGGGCATCAGATTGTCTATGACAACCTTAAACACAGCGCACTGTACGGCGGAATTATTAAGGGAGTTTCCGCCAGATATTGTCCATCCTTTGAAGATAAAATTGTAAAATTTCCTGATAAAGAAAGGCACCAGGTCATCCTTGAACCGGAAGGCCTCGATACGGAAGAGATATATGCCAGCGGCCTTGGAAACAGCCTGCCTATGGAAATCCAGATTCAGCTCGTCCGATCTGTAAACGGACTGGAAAAGGCTGAAATGATGCGCCCCGCATATGCCATAGAATACGACTATGTCAACCCCGTCCAGCTTAAACATACACTTGAAACAAAAGCGATTTCGGGACTCTATATGGCAGGGCAGATCAATGGCACTTCCGGTTATGAAGAGGCAGCCGCACAGGGAATGTGGGCAGGCATCAACTCGGCGAGCCGCATTCAGAAAAGACCGCCTTTCATTCTGGACCGATCGCAAGCATACATGGGAGTGATGGTTGATGACCTTGTCACCAGGGGTACCCGTGAGCCGTATCGGATGTTTACTTCAAGAGCCGAATACCGGCTTATGCTGCGGGAAGATAATGCAGACCTTAGGCTTATGGAGACCGGTCACGAGCTTGGTTTAATCGATAATGACACATTAAAAGATATCCAAGAAAGAAAACACCGGATTGCCGATGAGATTCTAAGAATCAAGAAGACCATTGTCAAGCCAACAAAAAAAGTGAACAACTACCTGAAGAGCCGTGGTTCCAGCGAAATCACCAATGGGATTCATTTGGATCAACTTCTCAAAAGGTCTCAGCTTGATTATGGTGCGGTGGAAAAACTGACCGGAAGTCCAGCCAACCTCAGCCCTAAGATCAGCCGTCAGGTGGAAATAGAAATCAAGTACGAAGGCTATATCCAGCGGCAGCTCAAAGAAATTGAAAAGTTCAAAGACCTTGAAAAAATTAAAATACCACCGGATTTTGACTTTTCCATTGTCCATGGCCTCTCAAATGAATTGAAGGAAAAGCTGTCAACGGTGAGCCCCTCTTCCCTGGGCCAGGCATCTCGCATAGACGGAATCACTCCGGCTGCCATTTCCGTGCTTATGATTGCCCTTAAAGCTCACAAAAAAAATAGTGCGAATGGCTGAAAAACCGCTACAACAAAGTAGATGGGACTATGGTTTACTGAAAATAGCCGACGTGATTTTAATCACCTCCCAATTACCTTGACATTTAAGGACTTTAAACTTATTTTCTGTTCATACTGGATAATCCAACATGAAAAAATTTTTACATAAGGAAATATAAATGTCAGGAACAGACTATTACAAAACACTTGGGGTAACCAAAACCGCCACTGATGATGAAATCAAGAAGGCTTACCGAAAACTTGCCATGAAATATCATCCGGATCACACCAAGGGAGATAAAAACGCTGAAGAAAAGTTTAAAAAAATTAGTGAAGCCTATGCCGTGCTCAGTGATAAGGAAAAACGTAAACAGTACGACACTTTTGGTTCTGACGGTTTTCAACAACGGTTTTCTCAAGAGGATATTTTCCGAAGTTTTGATTTCGGTGATATCTTCAAAGAATTTGGCTTTGGTGGGACCAACCCGTTTACGGGCCGCAGAGGGGGTATGAGATTTTCACGTGGTTCCGGATCCCCATTCGGTTCTCATCCGGGCCGGCAGCAGCAACTAAAAGGGCCGGACCTTGTATATGAGCTCCCACTGTCCTTGCAGGAGGTTTCCAAAGGAACAAGCAAGGTCATCAGCTTTGACCATAAAGGCCGCCATGAAAAAATGACTGTCAAGATTCCCCAAGGCATGATCACCGGGAAAAAGCTGCGTATTGCCGGAAAAGGGGAAGAGAGTCCTTATGGCGGGCCTTCAGGCGATTTATATATTCAGTCTAAGGTAATGAATGATCCGATATATAGTGCAAAGGAATATGACCTCTATGTAAATCGAGACCTCAAGTTAAGTGAAGCCATTCTCGGTACGAGCATATCAGTGCCAACCCTTGAAGGAAAAGAGTTAAGCCTGAAAATACCCCCTGGGACCAGGCATGGCACCAAAATGCGTCTCGCAGGCCACGGACTTCCTTCCATGAAAGGAAAAAAACGGGGAGATCTTTATGTTCATATCCAGATCCCCATACCAAAAAAATTAAACAAAGAGCAGAAAAAGATCATTAAACAATTAAAAGAAAGCGGCCTGTAGAAACAAGGTGGTATATACCAACGACCCAAAAAATAGGGCTTTTTCATAGCAGAAAATAGCATACCGGGTTGGGGGGTATAAATCAGGATTATTTTCAGTTAACCACCGGTAGCGCTCAACATGTAACTCACGGCAGCATCTTTCAACTTAAAACCAACATCCTGTCTGGAATTGACAACATATTGTCAATATGGCTTGACTAAACGCCTAAATATATTGACAAGAACAGCTATTCTGTGTAATAATCACAATTTAAAAATATAGCTCTGATTGAGTTGGGATTTCTTATTACTATGCCTGAATTCATACCTGTCCTTAAAAAAGATGATATCGGCAAAATGGTGGCTGACATTGCACGTAAAATTTCAATGGATTATAAGGACAGGGACCTTGTTCTCATCGGTGTTTTAAAAGGCTCTTTTGTTTTTCTTTCTGACCTCATGCGAAACCTGTCCATTCCTGTAAAGGTCGATTTCGTAGGGATTTCCAGCTACAGCGATAAAACTTCATCATCGGGAAAGATTCAATTAACCAAAAGCATAGATATCGATATTAAGAACAAAAACGTACTGGTGGTGGAAGACATTGTTGATTCAGGCTTGACGTTAGCCTGGCTAATCGATTATCTTAAATCTTTTAAGCCTGACACTGTCAATATTTGTGCCCTGATTGACAAGCGTGAGCGAAGAGAAACCCACATTCAAATTGATTACTCCGGACATGTGGTACAGGAAGGGTTCCTTATAGGGTACGGGCTTGATTATGCGGAAGATTATAGAAATCTGCCGGAAATTTACCACCTGAAATTATAATCAGCGGGGTTTGCCATGATTTTAACATGCAATAAATGCGGTATCGGTTTCAATTTTGATGAAACCCTTTTAAAAGAAACAGGTTCTAAAGTCCGGTGCTCAAAATGCAAAAATGTTTTTACTGCCTATCCCACTTCTTCACAAGGCCAGTCTGAAATGACCGACTTTGCCACAAAAGACGAGCCACCGTTTGCGCCGGATACTGAACCATCTCTCCAAACGCCGGATGAAGACGGAATAGACCTTAAAAACGTTGACCTGGAAGAAATTGAAGGCATACTCGGCATGGACAATGAGCCTGATTCCGCAGAGACTTCATCAGAAGGATCCGGTGAACTTGGCTTCGATTTCACCGCCGAAGAAGATAAAGAAGAAGCCACCCTGGAATCCACTCTTGAATCGGAAAAGACTGAAGAGCTTGATCTTGCTCAAATGGATAATATTCTAAAAGAAGACGAAATCTCCGAAGAGACATTGTCGCTGGATCTGTCGGATATGGAAAATATCCTTGAAGTAAAAGATGAACCGGCAGAAGAAACCGAATCATCTCAGGAGGAAGGTCTCGACCTCGAACTTGATCTTGACATTGATGAAAATGAAGGTGAGACCAGCCTGGAATCCACTCTTGAGTCGGAAAAAACTGAAGAGATCGATCTGTCGGATATGGAAAATATTCTGGAAGTAAAAGATGAACCGGCAGAAGAAACCGAATCATCCCAGCAGGAAGATCTCGACTTCGAACTTGATCTTGACATTGATGAAAATGAAGGTGAGACCAAATTGGAATCCACTCTTGAGTCGGAAAAAACTGAAGATCTCGATCTTGCTGAAATGGATAGTATCCCTGAAGAAGACGAAGAACCGGAGCCAGAAAGCGACCCCTCCGAAGATACCCTTGCGCTTGATCTTGA
The DNA here is from genome assembly GCA_034189135.1 of Thermodesulfobacteriota bacterium. Lineage (NCBI taxonomy): Bacteria > Pseudomonadati > Thermodesulfobacteriota > Thermodesulfobacteriota bacterium. Next base: position 43,493 of record JAXHVO010000034.1, read on the forward strand.
TTTTGATATTGATGAAATCTCTGACCAAGGTTCGCCCGATTTCGAACCCGACGAAACCGTTGCGCTAAATCTGTCTGATATGGACAATATCCTTGATGTAGAAGATGAACCGGCCAAAGAAAGTGAGTCATCGGAGGAAGATGACTTTGACTTTGAACTGGATTTTGGCTCCGATCAAGATGAAGTGGTAAGTGATTCCGAACCTGAAGTCGATTTGGAAAAGACAGAAGATTTGGATCTTTCTGATTTTGAAAACATCCTTGATGAAGATAAACCGCCGGAGACTGAAAGCGAGTCAACCGATGACACCCTCGGACTTGATCTTGATATTGATGAGATCTCCGACCAAGACGGATCCGATTCCGAACTGGAAGAAACCGTTGAAATGGATTTGTCGGATTCGGACACTTCCCTTGAAATTGAAGATGAGGAATCCAAAAGCGCTGAACCGGCTGCAGATGATGATCTTGACTTTGAACTGGATCTTGATTTTGAAGATGAAAAGGAATCCGACGACAAAACACCAAAAAGCACCGTTGCAGAAGCAGAAGCGCCGGATGAACTTGATTTTGAGCTGGATCTGGATATGGACGAAGCTGAAAGCATAAATGACGCTGAACTAGAGCTAAAACCTGAATCGGAAGCCATTGAAGAACTCGATTTGCCTGATATGGAAGATGGAACCGGTACAATAGATCAGCAGGTTGCTGAAGACGTTTATGATGAAAAAACAGATGAACTTGATTTTGATTTAGACATGGTTACGGAAGAGGGCGAAGACACTGATAACGATTCGTTGGCCGTTGAATTGGGAGATGCGGAAGAATTCGATTTATCTGATCTGGAAAGCGCTCTGGGTGAAAATGATAAAGAGATTGAAGAAGATGCTTCTGCTGAAGAATTGGAAGAGCTTGAGTTGGATTTAGATATGGTGGATGAAGTCACGGACGTCCCCGATGATAACGCATCGGAAATACAGCTGGAATCAACAGAAAAATTCGATCTGTCTGATATTGATAGCATGATCGATACAGATGAAAAAACAAAACCACAGGATGAGGAGCCAGAGGAAGTGGAGCTGGATTTTGAAATTGATGGGAGCGCCCAGGATCTTCTGGTAGAAGATGAAACGATTGAAGAACAACTTGTTTCACCCCAAAAAGAAAAACTTGATGATACTTTTGATATGGGAGCGGTGGAATACGAATCCGAAGCTGAAGATGTGGAAGCTTTTACGGATTCAAAAAAAGCAAAACCCTATGCAACCAGAAAAAAACCAGCGGGTAAGAAGCGGCTGAGCGCGCCGATGCGTATATTGCTGATCCTGGTTCTTCTGGTGGGAGGCGCTTACGGGGCCCAGCAGATTTTAAACAGCATGGGGATAAAGATTTCTGTGACCGACGCTATCCGAGAAATACCTTTAGTGGGGGATCTGCTTCAACCTGATGTTAAAGACATTGGCAACCTTTCTATGAATATTTTTGAAAGGTCCGTAAACGGTAAATTTGTAGAAAATCCGAAAATAGGAACCCTTTTCGTGGTCACCGGTAAAATTAAAAACGAATACAAGCATTCCCGGCGTCATATAAGAATGACAGGCAAACTCTATAAACAGGGCAAAGCACTGGTAAAAACAGAAACGGTTTATTGTGGAAATTTATTATCAGAAACAGAGCTTAAAAGTCTTAACCAAACGGCCATTATTAAGCGACTGAAAAACCGCCTGGGTGATAAAAGAATAAATCTAAATGTTAAAAGCGGCCAGGTGCTCCCGTTTATGATTGTATTTTCAAACCTTCCGAGTGGTCTGGAAGAATATTCCGTTCAGGTAGCGGGATCGGGGAAGTCTTAGAAAAAAGTCTCCGGTTCAGGGTAAAAACGTGATTAAAAAAAATATTGCCTTTGGAATTGTTAAGACAAAGCTTTTCTCTTCGCCAGCCGGATTTCACCTCGATTTAGATTAAAACTGTGTTCAACAATCCGATATGAACCTGAGACCATTATAAAATGGTACATTTGGTTGGTTTTCCACTTGACTATGTTAAAACAGACTGTTAGAGAAAGCGCTATTAAAATTTGAGAAAAAAATAATGGCGATGTAGCTCAGGTGGTCAGAGCATGCGGCTCATATCCGCAGTGTCCGGGGTTCAAGTCCCTGCATCGCCACCAAATTAAAATCTGAAGCGTTCCAATTAAGTCCAAAACCCCATGATTATATTAGAGTCATGACCTCCGGCCCAGCCGGAGGCTTGCATAAAGCCCTATAAGGGCATCGATACTGATAACCCCTTAAGGGGTATTATTGTGTTAAAATTACTGTTCTGCGACCAAATCCATTTTT